>SHZH01000048.1 GCA_009692385.1 Gammaproteobacteria bacterium
GGCGCTACCATTATTACTTCCCTTGCCAAACACAATCTTATCCGCCTCCACAATAATATCCGTAGGCGTAATGCTAATGCGACTATTGCCACTTACCAGATGAACCGCTTTCGAAGCATTAATGACTAATTTACCACCTACAGTATGGACAGCATCACCTTGTTGAACCTAGATTCGGCATTCAGGGCACCATGTGAATTTAATCGGTCTCCAACAGCTTTTGTTGCGCCTCAGTTAATCGACATTCGCTGCCCTGACGACCATCTGTGAGTAATTCAGCGAGTCCCGCACGGCGGTACTGCTCTTGATAATTACGCCGCGTTTCTTCATCCAGTAACAACGCATTTGATACGTCTTGGCAACTCCAGCCAGTGCCTAGCAAGATAATTGCATTAATTCGATAAGCGTACCGCTTATCTTTACAAGCGCGATGCGCTTGTCTTAATTCAGCTATTTGCCCTGTGGTTAATTTCGATAAGATCATACTGCACAGCTTGATCTCATTAATTAAAATTGCAAGCTTTTTTTAGCAGTTATACCTATTTTTCAAACGCTTTGGGTATATATTTTATATTTTTAAAAAACTGAATAATATTGCAATCGATGTTTCGCTTCATAGCGTTTGACCGCGAGCTCGACGAGATGGGTTAGCAGATCTTGGAAGCTCATACCTGAGGCTTCCCAGAGTTTGGGATATAAACTAATTTGCGTAAAGCCGGGCATGGTATTTACTTCGTTAAAATAAATCGCCCCCGTATCTTTGTCGATGAAAAAATCGACTCGGGTTAAGCCGTTGCATTCTAATACGGTAAAAATTTTCTGTGCATAGTCACGCAAAATTTGTAATTGCTCGGCGCTAATCGGTGCTGGGATCTTTTCGTTGGCGCCATGTGCAGCGTATTTCGCATCGTAGGAATAAAATTCGTCAGTGAGGGGAATTAATTCACCCGCTACCGCACTCACTAACGGCGGTTGTGTCGGATCTAAATTTTCTAATACGGCGAGTTCAATATCTCGCGCGTTAATTGATTTTTCAATCAGGGCTTTGGTATCATGCTGCATGGCTAATTGCAGTGCGGGCATTAATTCTTCAGCGTTATGCACTTTCGTGATGCCAACGCTCGAACCAGCATTAGCGGGTTTGACAAAAACGGGGAAATTTAATTCATGCTCGACACGCTGCAGAATTTTTTTGATTTGTGTTAGTTCGTGGGAACGCACGGTAATATACGGTGGGATCGGAATGCCCGCATCACGCACTAAACGTTTCGCCACATCTTTATCCATACCGATGGCAGATGCCAATACACCGCAACCGACATACGGAAGATCCGCCATTTCAAATAGACCTTGAATGGTACCGTCTTCGCCCAATACGCCGTGTAATACGGGGATAATGACATCAAAACTACGCGACTGAGTGGGATCGCCATCAAACGTTATAAGTTGTGAACGTTCAGTTTTGACTTTCATACTTTTCGGATCGAGGTCGAGCAGCATGGAATAATCGTTGGATAACCACTCGCCTTTTTTGGTGATGCCGAGCGGGATCGCGTCATATTTTGTTTTGTCTAGATTTTTTAAAATTGAAGCGGCAGAACGGCAGGAAACTTCATGTTCGGTTGAACGACCGCCGTACACTACCGCAACACGTAATTTTTTTGATTTGGTCATATTCTCTCTGCTATCTGTCATTCCAGTCTCTCCTCGTCATTCCAGCGAAAGCTGGAATCCAGTCCTAATAATATTTCCTGGAGCCCTGCTTTCGCAGGGATGACGAAAAAAAGCAGGGATGACAACTAAAAATTGTAGGTCAACTGCGCACCCATTATATCCGCGCTATTATTGAAAACACCCTTAATAATTTGATTGATGATCAGCACCTTGCCAACATCCGTTAGTGGCGTCACTTTGTCAACATTAACCGCTTGCGCAAATACATGTTCATAGCCAATATCCAGACCTAAGCGCGTGGAAGGCTGAAAATGCGCGCCCATTGCCACGTTAAATTTATTTGAATCGGGTAAACGTAATTCTCGATAAGCATTTACTGTCGGAGTTTCATCATATTCCAAACCAAAACGTCCCATAAATTTGGGCGTAAATTTATAAGTCGTGCCTAAGGATGCCACATAACTATTGCGAAAATTCATCGGCAAGGTGATTTTATCAGAAATTTCAATTCCGGAACCCGAAAACGTAGCCACTGGGATACCCTGAATTGTTAAATTTTTAACAACATTCCAATAAGTATATTGCAGTGTTGACATCACCGCCCATTTTTCATTCATGTCGTGATACGCACCCAAACTCAACCACGCTGGCAATGGCATATTCATTGTTACCGTGCCAGTATCATGTAACTCAGGAATGGTATAGGTTTTACCATTATACGGAATTTGATTCGGATAGTTACTATTGAGAGTTCCTGTCCCTTGTGCATGATGATCAATTTCCGAATGATACGACAAACCGACGCGGGTCGCAGGGGTAAATTGATAAAGTATACCCAAATGCGCACCGACTCCGATATCATTTAGTTTATTAATCGCATTCACGTGGTTAAATAAATCAGCGTCAAACTCACCATCAAAACGTTGCACATCAAGGCCCAAACCGGCGGAAAATTTGTCATTAACGGCATAGGCCAGATCTTCACTGACGTTAACAGCTTGTATCGAACTGGTGGTGGCATATTGTGCTGCCACACTACCATTGCCATAATCCGTTTCCAGACCAAAAGGAACGGTAATACCCGTACCTAGATACCACTGATCATTAAGTGGTGTTACAAAATGAAAGTTGGGAACCGGTTTAAGCACACTACTATTGGCAACCCCGGTTTTTGAACCGATGGGGCTATCTTGTTTTAGCGGTGGGATTTTAATTTCAGTCGCGGTCGAACCTTTATAGTTAACATTTAAGGCCACAAATTCCACACCCGTAGAAATTTGAGGATGCTTGATCCGCACCATACCGGCTGGATTAGAATATTCAGTACTGGCATCATTGGCCGCGGCTGCATAACCCGAATGAGCCGTACCTAAATCCGCCGCATCTTGCTCAAATAATTGGGGGCCACCGGCTAGCGCCGATTGGCTCGCTAATCCTAATGCCATCACGACACCTAACTTTACTACGGTATGCTGGAGCTTGATCATAAAACCTCGTATATTTTTTATATAGGTAAAAACCCTTGGAAATAAAAATGGGAGAATACTACAAGATGATTTTAAAGGCTAGTTTTAATTTGGGCAAAAAAAGAGGGTTAGTTTCCTAACCCTCTCTGTGGGAATTTATCAGAGGCACACTGCACCCAAGTAATCCTCTGGTCTCCTCACTGACAATCCGTGTCATCGCTCATTCCTTGAGCTAGAGCATCCTTGTTCTTCTGTGGGGCCGTCCTTGCCAATCCATTTGACCAATCCTTGGTCATCTGTCCAACCTAATCCTTGGTTGCACTCCATCACTGGAAAATAAATATAGCACTAAGATTAAGCTTTAACAAATTGTTTTTATTAAGATTTTTTAACCTTGAAGTTGTCCACCGACTTATCCACAATAAAATTTCGTTATAAATCAAGTGATTAAATAAAGTACAGTCTCTTGACTTACGAATTCTCTGTACTCCTTATCAAGTTAGACGTACATGCATTTACGAGATGTCGCACAAAAATTAGGCTTGCTTTATCAGATTTTTGTGATTTTTAGCAAATGTTATATAGGCGCTTGGCACTACAAAAAGTGAAAAGAAGGTACCAATGAGCATCCCACCCACTATCACCCAACCAATTTGTTGGCGACTTGCTGCGCCCGCACCGGTCGCAAGTGCTAGCGGCAACGCTCCCAACACCATTGCACCGGTAGTCATTAAAATTGGCCGTAAACGTCGTGCAGCGGCTTCGACGACAGCTTCACGAACCTCCATGCCTTTTGCTTGTAATTGATTTGCAAACTCTGTGATCAAAATGCCGTGCTTCGCAATCAATCCAACCAGCGTCACTAAACCAATCTGACTAAAAATATTTAAAGTGCCATTCGTCAAACGCAATACTAACAATGCGCCGACAATCGATAAGGGTACGCTGAATAATACGATAAACGGATCAGAGAAGCTTTCAAATTGCGCCGCTAAAACCAAATAAATAAAAATTAGTGCTAACAAGAAAATCATATTCATCCGATTGTGCGCATTTAAAAAATCTAACGAGCTACCAGTAAACACATAGCTCGCATTACTCGGCAAATGGGTCGGTAAAAATTCTTGTAAATAATTGATCACTTCGCCTAATGAATAACCCGGTGCTAAATCAGCGGTAATTTGATCGGCACGTAAGCGATTATAATGCGATAAATCAACCGGCCCTACCACGGGAGTAACGCTGACCAAACTAGAAAGTGGGATCATTTTTTGCGTCGCACTGCGCACATAAATTTTATTAATAGCTGACATGTCTTTTAATTCAGTGCGTTTTAACTGCAACACGACATCATATGTTTGACTATCAAATTCAAAATCACCTACCGTTTTACCACCGAAAAAAGTGGCCAACGCATCGGTTATGTCTTGCACATTAACCTGTAAATCAGCGGCTAACGTACGTTTAATTGCGATGTTAAATTCCTGATTATCTAATTCTAATTCGGTATCAAGATTAATTATCCCTGGATAATCTTGTAGATCTTTTACTAAACCATGGGTTAATGCATATAAACTCGGCCAATCACCGGCGCTGGAAATACGAATATCAATTGCATTGTTTGAACTAAAACCACGTGATAAGGCCGAAGGATTCGCTAAATAGACATCAACACCCGGTAAATTTTTAAATTGTTGCGATAAATCTTGCATCACTTGCTGTTGGGTACGTTGCCGCTGCGACCAAGGTGTTAACGTAACCATTGAATAACCACTACTTGCACCTTGATTACCACCAAGCGACATAAAATAATTTTTTACTTCGGGGGTTGCGGCATAAATTTTTTCGATTTGCTGAGCATACGGATCAAGGTAATTGTAACTGCCATTGGTGGGTGTTTGAATAGAAGCAATAATTGCAGCACGATCTTCGGTAGGCATCAACTCGGTCGGCATCGTGGCAGCTAACCGCCAACCTAAAATTCCCAATACAATTAAAGTGACTAAAATGAATCCGCGATGATTTAAAACCTGTTCGAGTAATTTTTTATAAGCATTCATTACTTGATTCAGTTTATTATTAAGCCACTTTGCATAGCCCGAATTATGCGCTGTAGGTTTTAACAAACGAGCACTCATCATTGGCGATAAAGTTAACGCAACAACTCCAGAAATAAGCACCGTACCCGCTAAAGTTACCGCGAATTGGCTAAATAACGTTCCGGTTAATCCTGTCGTAAAGGTGATCGGTAAATATACTGCCGCTAAGGTGATTGTCATCGCAATAATGGCAAATAAAATTTCCTTACTGCCGCGTATTGCAGCCGCAAAGGGTGACATGCCTTGCTCGATATAATGATAAATATTTTCCAACATGACAATGGCATCATCCACCACCAAACCAATTGCCAACACTAATGCTAATAGTGTGATTGTATTGATACTGTAATTAAAGAAATAGAGTACGGCGAAAATCGAGATCAAACATAATGGAATTGTAACAATCGGGATCAAGGTAGAACGTAATGATCCTAAAAAAAGAAATACAATTATAATCACCAAAATAACTGCTGAAAAAATGGCTTTATACACTTCATTAATTGATTCATTCACAAAATCAGAGCGATCATAGACTTCAACTAATTTCATTTGCGGTGGTAAGGTTGTACGCAATTGACTAATAAGTTGTTTTATATTTTCGGAAACCGTGACAATGTTTGCAGTAGATTCTGGAATAATACCTAAGGCAACCCCTAAAACACCATGCACGCGATAGCTAGCGTCAGGATTTTCAGCACCCACATTAATATTAGCAACATCACCAAAACGAGTGATCACGCCATTAGTATCACGCACAATCAAATGACTAAAGCTCTCTGCACTATGTAACTCCGCATTAGCAATGACGGGATAATCTCGATTTTTACCGATCAGCTGCCCCGCTGGCACGTTGACATTTTGGGCATTCAGAATATTGGTTAAATCAGCTACGGTAACATTTTGTGCAGCCATTTTATCGGGATCTAATTCAAGACGCATGGCATATTTCAAGCTACCAAAAATGCGCACATCACTAACACCATCCGTTTGCTGTACCGCAGGTAAAATGTAACGATTAACATAATCACTCAATTGCAACACATTTTCATTGGGATCAGTGATCGCAACAATGACGGTTGGATTACTATCAGAATCACTTTTACTCAACACTGGCGCATCAACACCTTGCGGTAATTTTCGCAGAATCGCAAAAATTTTGTCACGCAGATCGTTCATTCCGACATTGAGATCATAACCATCAGAAAATTCTATCGTGATACGACTCACGCCTTCTGAGCTGGTAGAACGGATCGCGTCTACTCCGGCAACGGTAGCAATCGTGTTTTCAATGGGGGTAGTGATCTGATTTTCGACTAACGCAGCACTAGCACCCGTAAAATAGGTACGTACCGTGACGACGGGTTTAGTGATATTGGGATATTCGCGAACTGATAACCGTAAAAAACCGATGATGCCCACGATCACTAAGATCAAACACATTGCAATAGTTAAGACAGGTCGGCGAATACAAATCTGGGATAGATTCACGATGTCACCGATAATTTTACGGCGCTGCCATCACGTAATTTTTGTTGACCCGCAATAACAATAACATCACCCACATTTAAGCCGGATAAAATTTCGACTTGATTATTCCAGCGTTGACCGGCTTGGATCGCTACTTTACTGACACGATCGTTTTTAACCACAAAAACATCATTGCCTTCAATGGATGCCACGAGCGCGGTATCTGGAATAACAATATGATCGGCCGTTTCACCTAGTTTTTGACTCACATTGACAAACATGCCCGGCATTAATTGCCGAGTGGTATTAGTAATATCTGCCTGAATTTGCACCATGCGTGTCGTAATATCTACCACGGGGGCAATATATAACACGACTCCCGTAAATATTTTTCCTGGAAGCGCGGCAGCAACCACATGAACGATTTGTCCTAATTGTAATTGCGGCAAATACGTTTCCGAAACACTAAAAACGACGCGAAGATGATCCAGCCCCACTAAGGTTGCTAAAGTTTGACCGACACTAACATATTGACCGACACTAACTAAAGCATTACTAATTTTGCCAGAGAACGGCGCGGTAAGATGCATATTTTGCACTTGAACTTGTTTTTGCACTACGACAGCTTCATTTTCTAATAGTGTCGCTTTGGCAAGATCAATCTCTTGCTTGGCGACCGCCGCCTGTTTAAATAAATTCAACTTACGTTCATAATCTACTTGGCTCCAACGTACTTGAGCTAAAGCCGATGCGAGTTGCGCATCGGCATCCGCATCATCGAGCTGAAATAGTAATGCGCCTTCATGCACTTCCTGGCCATCTGTAAAACCAATCTTTGAAATCTGTCCCGCTACTTGCGCACCGACATCAATTTGTTTGACTGCCGTTAAACTACCCACCGCATTAATCATGACGGGGATCATTTGTTGAGTTGCGGTGATGACTTCTACGGATATTGCACCAATTTGTGGTTTGGTTTTAACCGGATTGCTTTTAAACAAGGTTACATAGATGGCACCTACTAAAACGATTAAAATAAACAATAACAGCCAAAAGCGTTTTGTTGATGCGGGCTTAGAGATCGTATCCATGCAGTATTATTTGCTCCAAATGGTATTAGTGATATTATGCCATGCGGATCCCTCAACGGACAACACATGACCGACATTATTAAAATTATTGAAGATACCTTTGCTGATCGGCAAAATCTCACACCCAATAACGCAAGCGCGACCATTAAAAATGCAATTGAGAATGCTCTTGCATTATTAGAAACTGGCCAAGCCCGAATTGCGGAAAAACGCGACGGTCAGTGGCAACCTAACGAATGGCTCAAAAAAGCGGTCTTGCTTTCTTTTCGAATTTTTGACAATCATGTGCTGGATGATCAAGTTACTCGTTATTACGATAAAGTCGCGTTAAAATATAGCGATTATAGTGCTGAACAGTTCAAAGCGGATGGCGTACGCGTGGTTCCCCCCACGAATGTCCGCCGTGGTGCTTATGTCGCGCCCAACTGTATTTTAATGCCCTGTTTTGTCAATATCGGCGCTTATGTTGATAGCGGCACCATGGTCGATACGTGGAGCACCGTGGGTTCCTGTGCACAAATTGGTAAAAACGTTCACCTCTCCGGCGGCGTCGGCATTGGTGGCGTACTTGAACCCTTACAAGCGAACCCCACAATTATTGAAGATAATTGTTTCATTGGCGCACGCTCAGAAATTGCTGAAGGTGTGATTGTCGAAGAAGGTGCGGTGATTTCCATGGGCGTTTATATCGGACAAAGCACTAAAATTTATAATCGCGCCACGGGCGAAATCATCTATGGTCGTGTGCCCGCCGGTTCAGTCGTCGTTCCTGGCAATTTACCCAGCGCTGATGGTTCACACAGTTTATATGCCGCCATCATCGTCAAACAAGTTGATGCTAAAACTCGGGCGAAAACCAGTATTAATGAATTGTTGCGTGGAGTTTAAAAACTAATGGGTGACCTTTTAGAACTAACAAAAGAATTAATACGCAAACCATCCATTACACCCAACGATGCGGGCTGCATGGATCTCATCATTCTACGCTTAAAAAAATTAGGTTTCAGCATTGAATTATTTCCGGCTGGCGCTGCACAAAATTTATGGGCACGTTTCGGCACACAAAAACCATTAGTCTGCTTTCTTGGTCATACCGATGTGGTGCCTACCGGTCCTATAGATAAATGGACATCACCCCCTTTTTCACCCGAAATTCGCGATGGCTATCTCTATGGCCGCGGCGCCTGCGACATGAAAGCTGGCGTTGCAGCCATAATCGTTGCCATTGAAAATTATGTACGAAATAATCCTACATCGAATGGCTCGATAGCCGTATTACTTTCCAGTTCAGAAGAAGGCGATAGCAGTATTGGTACACCGGTCGTCGTCGCTGCCTTAGAAAAACGTCACGAAAAAATTGATTACTGTATTACCGCTGAACCGAGCAGTGATAAATGTTTAGGTGATATCATTCGTAATGGTCGTCGTGGCAGCTTAAATGCTAAATTAATTATTTATGGCAAACAGGGTCATGTTGCGTTTCCACACAATGCCGATAATGCGATCCATAAATCGCTAGCCGTATTACACGAATTAGTGATCAAAAAATGGGATAATGGCCACACTAATTTTCCCGAAACAAAATTGCAAATTTCCAACATTCAAGCTGGCACGGGTGCTAATAATGTGATCCCTGGTGAATTGCAGTGCGAATTTAATTTTCGCTTTTCACCCAGCGTCACTGTCGATGAATTAAAAAAATGCGTTGCAAAAATTTTAGAACAACATAAATTAAATTATAAAATCGACTGGCAATTATCGGGCGAGCCATTTTTTACCGCACCCGGGAAACTCACTCAAACCGCTATTCAAGTGATCCAAGATGAACTAGGCATCACGCCGGAATTATCCACTGGCGGCGGCACCTCCGACGCCCGCTTCATCGCGCCTACTGGAGCGCAAGTCATCGAGCTTGGTGTTAGCAACCAAACTGCGCACCAAATTGACGAACGCGTTAAAGTGGACGATTTAGAAAAATTAGTGCTTGTCTATGAGAAGATATTAGAACAACTACTCTAAATTCCTGCTAACACATTGCTTTTAAACCACAATTTCTATAATCTAGCGACTACAAACTGCTTTCAAAACACAGAGTAACGTGTCAAGGTCGCAGTAAAATTCGAGGAAAAAGCGGAGTGTATGTACTAATACATGAGCATTTTGACGAAAATTTTGCGAAGAGATTGACCGTTAATCGAAGTTTTAAAAGCAGTTTTTGGAGAGGTGTCTGAGCGGCTGAAAGAGCACGCCTGGAAAGTGTGTATACGGTAAAACGTATCGCGGGTTCGAATCCCGCCCTCTCCGCCAATTTACAGAGGAAAACATTATGCATTTAGGTACTTTCTCGGTTAGCTTAGCGGTAAAAGATATTGAAACTTCGAAACTATTTTACGAAAAATTAGGTTTTAAAATTTTCATGGGCGATCAATCGCAAAATTGGCTCATCATGAAAAATGGCGAGACTAATATCGGCTTATTTCAAGGTATGTTTGAAAATAATATTCTGACTTTTAATCCAGGTTGGGATAATAACGCGCAGCCATTGAAAAAATTTACTGATGTGCGTGAGTTACAAAGCGAACTTAAAAAGACAGATATTACTATGAGCAACGAAACGGATATAAATTCTAAAGGCCCCGCGAGCTTTATGATTATCGATCCGGATGGTAATACGATTTTGATTGATCAGCATGTATAAAATCTTACTTTTTTTAATTTTGAAAATTAAATTCATCCCCCGTGTGTGCGAAATTATATTGAGTTACTAATGCTGCGCCAGATTTACGCGTTTTTAGATAGCCATCTACATTAAAAAGGTTTGATAGATCATAGTAACAGGCTCCTAAGTGGTTTATTCCCACGCCATTTTTCTGTCAGTCGATGCGGTTTGTGCTAAGCCCCAAGGTGGCGCAAAACTGTTGACGTAATTGTTCCACAATGCTCTCCTCTTTTACACCTGCCTGCAACCACCCCAAATATTTGTAACCATTCAGCAAAATACTAATTTTTTTCAAAAAATAATAAAAAACGCTTGACAGGTTTTTTGTAAAATTTTAAGAAATGAAATGTGTGGCAAACGTTGTTGTATTCAGGGGTGTGTAACGATCGTAAATGATCAAGGTTAAATCCATCCAACAAATCAGTAGGGAGTGAGGTCTAAAAAAAACAAATGCACCCTAGGATCTAAATGAGGGCAAAAAAATCGCTTAAAAAAGCCATGTTAAAATGCCACCTGAATTTAACAGATGGCACGCTAATGAAAATAGAAAGCATTGATATTAATAAAACGCTGGAGAGCGCGCAAACAATTGGCGGAAGACAAGAGTATTTCTCTCGGGTTAAAGTCGCTAGTGGAACTTCTACTCGTGATCATCACCTTGTTAAGCAATCGCCTCAATCTTAATAGTCGTAATAGCAGTAAACCACCCTCAACCGTAAAAAAGAAAATAAAAAAGAAGCAATGGGTAAAAAGCCAGGCGGCCAAATAGGTCATGTGGGGAAAAATCTGAGTCCTGTTGACTCTCCCGATGAAATAAAACAAATTAAAATCGACAAACGCACGTTGCCTAAAGGCCAGTATCATGACGCAGGCTATGATATGCGCCAAGTCACGAAATTTACTGGAGCGATTATCAGCCTTTGAAGAAGATACCTTACGCTTCATGAAAGACGTGGATGTACCCTTCACGAATAATCTGGCTGAGAATAATATTCGTATGACCAAGGTGCAACAGAAAATATCG
>SHZH01000049.1 GCA_009692385.1 Gammaproteobacteria bacterium
GCTAGAACCGACTCTAATGCGGTCTTAATAGATCTCCATTTGCTAGCTTCTTCCAGAGAAAAATGCTGTATTAACGCGGTATATTCGGTCTGGATTGCAACACTAATGATATGTATATTCGCAAACTCGTATAACCATGGCGCTTTGACGACATCAATAGTCTCATAGCTAAATTGAGGAGCTAGATTGGCTGCAGCAGATGCCGATGAAACGGTGTCTTTGAAAACCTTGATCGTTTTTCTCTCACTGATCATCGTTAAGTTTAAACAGTGATCAAGCGTAAACCTAGACTCTGGAAAGTTTTTTTGAAATTTATTTAACCAGTTAAAAGTACCTTCTTCTAATTTTACTTGTTCTTCTAAATTAGCTATACCTGGCCCACGCGCGCTTAGAAACTCATTTTTCGCTAACACTTCTGCCGAAGCTGCTTGTATAGAAGTAGGATCACGCATGTTAGCCATTGCTGTCTGAGTATCGGTTACCATTGTTTTAGCTCTATCAACCGTTATCGCGACTTTTCCTCCTGAAGATATGGCGTATTGCATATTTGGCACAGTGGAGTGTCTTAGAGCACGACGCAATTGAGTTAAGGTACCCGTACCCGCATTAGATTGATCAATGTAGTCGTTGATCGAGTTCAAGTACTGCGTCAACTCCGCGCGCCACGCAAGACGTAGTGTTCTGATCTCGCGTAATAATTCTAAGCAATTATCCAAAATGGTTTTGCTTGCGTCTAATAAAATATCTGATGTTTTGCTCCGTGCTTCCAGGTGCATCGTCAGTGGTGCTGAAGCGGGTAAGACTCTCGTCGTGCTGGACGATAAGGTTAACAGTTCAGTCGCTTGGTTGATAAAATCATTTAATAACCATTGCCACCGCGATAAGCGCCCGAAGCGTGGCGCAGCAGACGTTTGTCTGCTTAGCGCAGCATAGGCATCATCAAAATTTTGGGGTAAGAGTCGTGGCGAAGATTGTTTCGTTTTGTGCAATTCAGCTAATATAAGTGGCGGAAGTAAACAAACGGTGGCCAGTTTAGCGATATAATCTTCACTGTGAAAGATTGTATTAAATTTGATCATTATTTTTCCTCGCGTTATTTTTAATAATTTTAATTTGACGATCATCATAACGGTTTTTTTTCGCGTCGCAACCAATATCATCTTTTTACAAAACTGGACATTTCTGTTTGTCGTGAACAGGATGCCTCATTTTATGCTATTGACAAGAGAAGTACATTGCACTACTGCTCGCATCATAAATAATTACATGAATTCATGAATCAAAGTATGCGCAAATTTTTCTCAACTATTTTAGGATTAGGCCTCAGCGTTTTTTCATTGAGTGGCGAAGCGGAAACCAAACGTGACGATCTCTTTGTGAATACTGACGTTGCGCTTTATCGTGCGCAATTAATTAACAGTACCTTCTATCAAAATCCACAATCATCCTTTAACAACGCAATGCTTTGGTTACCCATTTGGCAAAAACCTGATCGCGTATTTTATTTACAACTAAATCAACTCAACCGTTTTAACAGTTTGCACAATACTGGTGCCAATCTGGGTTTCCGCTGGCTGAATACGGATCAGTCTTGGTTGTTTGGTGTGCATACCGGCTACAGTACACAAAATAATACGACTCACCTTGACTATCAACAAGCCAATTTCGGTGCTGAAGTGCGCACTCAAGACTGGCATGCTTATGGCAATCTATACGTGCCCTTAAATAACGCGCAACGCAACACGACGCTCGATTATTGGGTCGCCAATAGTCGTAACAACGCACATGGTTTTTATAACATTTTCTCAAAACAAAATACAGAAACGGCCCTCACGGGTGGCGATTTAAATCTCGGTTACACGTTTTGGCAAGCCGCGAATGCCCGTTTTTATGTCGGTGGTTATTATTACGTAGCCAGCGGTGTCAACACCATGAGTGGGCCGCGCGCTCAATTGCAGGTTGATTTGTACAACGCTTTTGATCGACTGGGTCATTCCAAGATCTTAAATCGCATCAGTTTCGAAGCGATGGTGCAACATGATAATGTGTATAAAACTAATTGGTATTCTGGTTTAACCTTTGCTTTTACCCTCGGCAAACAACAATCGCTCTCGGGTTTACAACGTTATATGCAAGTGGAAATACCGCAAAGTTATGATAGGGTGATCCGCTCCAACGATGCCGTTGATCCCAAGGTTTTTAATAATGCCGATGGTTCGCCACTGACGGTTGGCTACGCGGATGATGTCGCGAGTCTCCATAATGCCGTGAACAACAAGGCTACGATTGTCGCCGTGCGCGGCTCATTACAAAATCTCGACACCGTTACCTTGCAAGATGATCAGGTGCTAACCGGCGGTAATTATCAATTAAGTAATGGTGTGACTTTGGCTCTCGGCAAGAAGGGACAATTAATCGCCGCCAGCGGCCAGGATCTGATCCAAGTGGGTAAAAATAATCGTATCGAAAATATTACGCTAGCGGCCGACAGCAATCAGCATGTGATCGTTAAAGATTTGCAGACTTCGTATGGCACATTAACCATTAACAACGTGACCGCCAATGCCGGAGTCAATTTAAAAATTGCCGATGGCAGCAAAACGGCTAATTTACTGTTCACCAACAATACCTTCAATATGGGTAAGGTCAGTGATCAGCGCGCTTTGCAAGTAACCCTTAATGCTGGCACCGGTCAATTTGACATCAGCAACAATATCTTTATTTTCGGTGAGGGTGATAGCAACCAAGGGATCGCGCTTACGTCGGATATTATCGGTGATGATCGTACTTTTAATATTGACGCCATCAATAATAACGTGATCCAATTTGCCGATGGTGCGCAAAATGCAGGCATTCGCTTAAATGTCGTGGATGACACCGGCTTTACGGGTACCATGACCCTGCGCTCGATGCAAAACAACCAAATTAATTTCGCAACTGGCAATAATAACTATGCGTTAAATGCGAATGTGTCGAGTTTGTCCGCCAATGGTTTGATGGCGCTGAATAATATGATCAACAACCACGTCAGTTACATCGCAGGTAATAATAATACCGCATTTTTCATCAGCGCTGGCTACACAATCGGTAACGGCACCGTAGTGATAAACACGGTTAACAGCAATCGCGTGAGTCTACCTAGTGATGCTACGAATCAAGGATTTCAACTTGCTGCCGGGGATGATCCCAGCGATAGCATTATTGTGATGGTTAATACAGGAGACGAAGGATTATCTGCTGCGAATAATAATATGTCCGTGGTGACGGCAGGACACGTCACCCTTAATCCGAAAGCCTAAAATAATGAGAATATAATATGTTGCAAGACCTTAAACACTGTGTAATTTGTCATGCCATCGTAAACCCACACGTGCTGGTACAATCAGTCACGTTGCCGTTGACCGAACTGAATAATAGCGCCGAGAGTACGTCCATTTCAATACCCAGAGCAGACTCCCCGTTATTGGAAAATGAGACAAGCCAAAACAGATCACGCATCGGTTATATGCAAGGTTGGGTCGATTGGTTAAGATACTACATCACTGATTATGCGCGGGGCATCGCCGTGTATTCCCATCAACACGAAGAGCATATTTTTTTCTATTGCCAGACGTGTGGCCCGCGCCTGAATGCCAGCTATGTGCTGCCCCTATCCAGTCCAAATGTAAATACGCCGGTCGCCCCGCGCACACCGCCAGTAAGAAGACAGATTGATTTTCTCTCCCCCGTAGCAGAACCAGGACACGAGCATGCTTATATGCGCGTATCGCCACAAACAAGTCCAATACGGGGTAGCACTGATTCACCCAGAAGAAGGCAGCTAGACTCACCATTACACTTAAGAACAGCAGGTGCTGCAACGCATGATTTCATTGCACCGCTGAGGGAGGACCTTAGAACAAAAAAATTTGATGAGACTTTTCGGCACAAGAAGACACAATATATTTTTCACGTATTATTACAAAAACTTTCCCCTGAGTATGCCGCTATCGTGGCTACTGCTAAACGCGAAAATCACGGTTTGCGACGACAATTTGGCCTTGATCAAGGCTGGTTGCCCTGGTTGGGACTTAAGACCTATCCACGTTTGGATGCCATCACGCGCGAAGTGAAAGAAAATGTTCAAGCATTATCTACCTCTAGCCAATTTTCAAATAGCTTACATAAGTATTCGCCTTTAGTATGGTCATTTCAACACATTACACCGCGTGGTATTGAGTTGAGCATTTGCGATGCCGATCCTACTTTTTATAGTGCTTTATTTCCCTACCAACGCACTCGCATGGTGGTGGTGATGATTATTTTGCTCGCGCTTATTTTAGCGGTTTATTTTTATTTCTCCAAAGACGATCATCGTTCGATAAAGATATCGACGACGACACCAGCACCAGCTATACCGACTCCAGCGCCGACTCCAGCACCAGCACCAGCACCAGCACCAGCACCAGCACCAGCTATACCGACTCCAGCGCCTACACCAGCGCCCACTCCAGCGCCCACTCCAGCGCCCACTCCAGCGCCTACACCAGCACCCACTCCAGCACCGACTCCACCGCCAGCTACAGTCAATTGCAATTTGCCCACGGCGTGCGCGGGTGACACACATTGGCAGGCTTTTTATCAGATCGTTGCATACAATTATGGCTTACCCACACCGATCCAAACCATTAGTGACATGGTCGGTAGTTGTGGTAACGTGGTAAAAACCATGTTGCAAAGCATTTGGCAACAGTGTTATCCAACGGATAACACTTTATTTAACCTAATTACTGATCCGCAAACGAAGTTATTAGCGTTAGCCGAATATTTAGAAGGAAAATAAGGATCTTTAGGACTTACGCCAAAAGATGAGATGCGAGGTGCAAATGAGCAAAAATACCGGAATTTATATATACATACATGAGGATTTTGAGCGAGTTTGCAACAAAGCAGATTGCTTTTGGCGTAAGTCCTATCTTAAAACATCCCGTTATCAATGGCTATGTAACGAGGCCGTCTAAGTATTTTTCCGCATCTAAAGCCGCCATACAGCCTGTCCCCGCCGAGGTGATCGCTTGGCGGTAGATGTGGTCGGCGACATCGCCAGCAGCAAATATGCCGGGAATACTGGTTGCCGTTGCATTACCTTCAATACCCGACTTAACTTTTAGATAACCATTTTTCATGTCGAGTTGGTCGGTAAAAATAGCGGTGTTGGGTTTATGACCGATGGCGATAAACACACCAAAGACCTCAAGATCTTTAGTTTCATTCGATGCCACATTTTTAATGCGTAAACTCGTCACACCTGAATCATCGCCTAGAATTTCATCGACTGCAGAATTCCATTCAATGGATATTTTGCCTTCAGAAACACGTTTCATGAGATGATCGATTAAGATTTTTTCGGAGCGGAACTTATCACGACGATGCACCACGGTAACATGTTCAGCAATATTGGCTAAATAGAGCGCTTCTTCCACCGCCGTATTACCCCCTCCAATCACCGCCACTTTTTTATTTTTATAGAAAAAACCATCGCAGGTCGCACACGCCGAAACACCTTTGCCTTTAAATGCTTCTTCGGATGGAATACCTAAATATTTCGCGGTTGCACCTGTGGCGATGATCAACGCATCGCAGGTATAGGTTGTCTTACTGCTTTTCAAGATGAAAGGGCGTTGCTTTAAATCAACTGAGCTAATTTGATCGCTGATCAATTGCGTGTTAAAACGCAGCGCATGTTTTTTCATGCGTTCCATTAACTCAGGACCTTGTACACCGTGATCATCACCAGGCCAGTTGTCTACGTCGGTGGTCGTCATCAGTTGACCACCTTGTTCATAGCCGGTGATGAGTACCGGATTTAAATTCGCCCGTGCAGCGTAGACTGCCGCACTATAACCCGCTGGTCCTGAGCCCAAAATAATTAATTTATGATGATTTGACATAGTAACTCCACGAATAAATGATTATATCGATTGTAACTGGCTCTCCAATGAGAGTCTATAACAGTAGCCTAATTTGATCCCCTACGAAAACGCCATGGTAATCCATCCATCGTTAACGAATCCAAATTCCGTGTAGGGGCAACCCGCCGCTCGCCCCAAAAACGCCATGAAAATCTATCCAACACCGACCGATCGACAGTCCGCATGGTCGTAAAGATTTTAACGCTATTTCTGATGTTAAATTAGAAAATTGGTTGAGTTAGTAGTGAGATTACGGTTTAATGCCTGCTCAAGCAAATGAGGAACTATCTTGGCTAAAGTAAAACGTGTTCAATCCAGAAAATCAAGCAAAGCACCTAAAGCATTGGAGAAAAAAAGTTTATCACCTTTTATTAGCAAACGTTTGCGCGAAGGAGCATTTGTGTTGTTAATGGCTCTCGGTCTTTTTGTATTCTTATCTTTCATAACATATCATCAAAGCGATTCGGCTTGGTCACACCTGAGCACGGTACAGATCTCAGCTAATCTCGGTGGGAAGTTTGGCGCACTCTTAGCCGACGTGTTTCTCTATCTATTTGGCTATATCGCCTATGTGTTCCCATTAGCGATTGTTTATAGCGCTTGGTTGCTCGCGCGCTCAACTCCACGAGTTGAAGAAGAGGAAGAAGAAGAGACGAATTCTAAACCACTCGTCTGGATCCGCCTAGCAGGTCTGATATTAATTTTATTGTCGGGCTGTAGTTTATTCAGTTTACATCTCAAACCGGCCGCCGAATTTTTGCCGAATAGTGCCGGTGGTATTTTAGGTGATGTGGTTGGTCCACAATTGAATCAACTGTTCAACAGCCTAGGCACCACGCTTGTTTTATTGGCCAGTCTATTGTGTGGGATCACTTTATTTGCGGGCGTTTCCTGGTTTAAAGTATTTGCTTGGTGCGCCGTTAAAATCAAACACTATTTTCAAAAGCTGTGGGCAACCTGGCGTTTATCACGTATGCAACCGAAAGTCGTTGAACCCGAATTAAGTGTTAAACGTAAAATGCCATTCGTCAAACCGATACTCGATGAGAATGACGGCAACGCTATCGCTCCCGTGCGTGCGGTTGCGCCGTTACGCATTGTGGCGCCACAAAAACCTATCGTGGTTGAACCAACGGGTACGATATTCAAGGGTGCACAGTTAGATTCTTTACCGGGGATTGAATTACTGGATAGTGTGGTGCCCAGTAGTGATAAAGGCTATTCTGAAGAAGTGTTAGCTCAGTTATCAGAGATCGTCGAACGCACCTTGGCGCAATTTGGCATTGACGTAAAAGTGGTTGCAGCGTATCCGGGACCGGTGATCACCCGTTTTGAGTTAGATTTAGCGCCCGGTATTAAAGTCAGTAAATTGTCGACTTTATCGAAAGATATTGCGCGGGCGTTATCATTAAGCAGTGTGCGTATTGTCGAAGTGATCCCCGGAAAATCATTTGTTGGGATTGAGATCCCAAATAAACAACGTGAATCAGTTCGCTTGAGTGAAATTTTTGCCTCAGCGGAATATACCGATGCTAAATCGCCGTTAAGCTTAGGCCTAGGTAAAAATATTGCAGGGCATTCCGTCGTGGTCAATTTAGAAAAAATGCCGCATCTATTAGTTGCGGGTACCACGGGTTCCGGTAAATCAGTTGGCTTAAATGTCATGTTATTAAGCTTACTCTATAAAAATACGCCCGATAGTGTACGTTTGATCTTAGTCGATCCCAAAATGTTGGAATTAGCGGTATACGATGGCATTCCGCATTTGTTGACACCGGTGATCACCGATATGAAAAAAGCCGCTAATGCCTTGCGTTGGTCAATTGCCGAAATGGAGCGTCGCTACCGTTTAATGGCTTCACTGGGTGTGCGTAATATTAATGGCTACAATCAGAAAGTTGCCGACGCCAGAGACAACAGCGCCCCCCTTAAAGATCCGCTGTGGCAGCCGGTTGAAGGGCAGAGCGCACCTGAATTAGAGATCTTACCTTTTATCGTGTTACTCATCGACGAGTTTGCCGATCTAATGATGGTGGTGGGTAAGAAGATTGATGAATTGATTGCTCGCTTGGCACAAAAAGCCCGCGCCGCAGGGATCCACTTGATCTTGGCGACACAACGTCCTTCAGTAGACGTAGTGACAGGTTTGATTAAAGCCAATATTCCGACGCGGATTGCGTTTCAAGTCTCATCCCGTATCGATTCACGTACCATCTTAGATCAAATGGGGGCAGAGCAATTATTAGGTCATGGTGATATGTTATATTTAGAAGCCGGTATGGGCCATCCCATCCGAGTGCATGGCGCCTATGTGACCGACGAGGAAGTGCATAAAGTCGTGGATGACTTAAAAGCCAAGGGTAACCCCGTTTATTTAGACGAAGTGACGGAAGGTGGCGATAATGGTAGCCTATTAGCTTTAGTACCCGGTTTGAATTTAGACGGTGAGGGCGGTGGCGATGAACTGGATCCTTTATTTGATCAAGCTGTAGACATTGTGGCACGCAGTCGCAGAGCATCCATTTCATCAGTACAGCGTCGCTTAAAGATAGGCTATAATCGAGCAGCACGTTTATTAGAACAAATGGAAGTAGAGGGTATGGTCAGCCCAATGGGATCTAATGGTATGCGTGAGGTGCTGTTGCCAGTTCACGCAGATGCCGATCAAGAGTAGGTAAAATTATGAAAAAACAATATGTTAAGTTAATTATATTAAGTGTTGGATTAATGCTCGCTTCGTTGGCAATGGCCGCTCCTAATTCCAGCCCCACGGCGGCCAATAATTTAATAAATATATTCAATAAAACCAATGTGATAAGTGCTAAATTTAAACAGGAAGTGAAGGATTCTTCGGGGCAAATTATTGCGACTAGCACGGGTACGATGATTATTCAACGTCCCAATCGTTTCCGGTGGGATACACAAACGCCAATGGCTCAATTGGCCATTGCTGATGGCCAGCAAGTTTGGTTTTATCAGCCCGATTTAGAGCAAGTCACCATTAGTAAAATGACCCACGAGATCGGCCAAACACCATTAGCGATCCTGAGTGGCTCTACGGCTAGTCTCCAACAAAATTTTGCGATTGACCAAACTAAGCCAAATGAATTCATTCTTACCGCGCGTAAAAACGCCGTGCCATTTCATCAAGTTATTCTGATTTTTGATAAACAAGAGCACTTAAACCAAATGCAGCTAAAAGACGAACTGGGGCAAACAACGGTACTCTATTTCACCGATCTCAAACTAAACGCCTCAGTCGCTAAGAACAGCTTTACCTTTGAAGTACCCAAAGGTATCGATGTGATCCGTAATCCTTAGTACAGACCTAAGTTTATTCGAGTATTTAGGACTTGGTAGGGCTCCCCCCGTCATTGCGAGCGGTTGTACCTTAACGGTGCTGTTGAAGCAGAGAATAATAAAAAACGTTCAACGATCGTTTTTAGGTTTAAGCAACTTAGAGTTTGCATCTTTAAGAGGTCGTCTGTATACTCGCCAGCTCCGAATAAAGTGGAGTTATTCGCAACCATGGCTGGGTGGCAGAGTGGTCATGCAGCGGCCTGCAAAGCCGTTGACGCCGGTTCGATTCCGACCCCAGCCTTTCCTATAGAAAATATGTCATCCCGCCCGGGTGGCGAAATTGGTAGACGCAAGGGACTTAAAATCCCTCGGGAACAAAATTCCCATGCCGGTTCGATTCCGGCCCCGGGCACCATGCTTCGCACTTACGTGCTTCGCATGGCGAGCCATAATTCTGTGTAGCTTGCTTGTTCTACGAAGCCTTGGCGAAGTAGAAAGCGAAGCAGGACTTTA
Source organism: Gammaproteobacteria bacterium (assembly GCA_009692385.1). Lineage (GTDB taxonomy): Bacteria > Pseudomonadota > Gammaproteobacteria > JABDGN01 > JABDGN01 > SHZH01. The sequence continues at coordinate 9,765 of SHZH01000049.1, forward strand.
AATCTCACCTCAGCATAATCATCCAAAAAATCCATCAATGGCACACTGGCAGCACAGTTAGGTCGTTCCTGGCGACATTTTTGCAATGTGTTATAATTAAAATAACATTACGAGGTATGATATGGAAGGTATTCGCTTAAATCAGACAGTTAATAATCACGATATCGTTATCCCTTTTGATACGGTTAGGCCAGGCCGCTTAATCATCAAGAGGTAGATATTATTATTCTTCCTAAAAAACCAAGCGCTGCTTTAAATGCTCAAAAAAGTACGTTGGCAGCGGTTTTTAAACGCAATAAAAATGTTACGCCTTTTCAAGAAATTAATGATCCAATAGCATGGCAAGAAAATTTACGCAATGAATGGTAAATATTTTCTTTTAGATAGTAACGTTATTATCCGTTTATCTAAACAAGATAGTGATGGAAGTTCTTGGCTATGCCTTTAAAAGCGAAGCAGAGTTTCATTTTGTAAAAGAACTTATTAATCTTTTTGAGCTAATTCACATCGATCAAGCGATTGCCGATCAAACTATTAAACTTAGACAATCTTATAAAATAAAACTGCCCGATGCGATCATTGCAGCGACTGCTCAAGTATGTGACTGTACATTAGTAACTGCTAATATTGATGATTTTAAGCTGATTAAAGGAATTGATATATTAGTAAAGTAAATATCTTGAATGTTTTTGGTCAAAAATCATTTTCATTGCAATTTGCAGCTAACGCATCTAATTCATTACCTGCCACTAAAGTATGCTAAAATTATGCCATAGACTTAAAATCTTTGGGAAGAATTATGACTAAAGAAGATATTCGCTGGCAGCAACGCTTAAATAATCTTAATAGTGCTTTATTGCAATTGCAAAGTGCCGTTAATTTGGCAAAAGAACGTGAACTGTCATTATTGGAACAACAAGGCATAATCCAAGCCTTCGAATTTACTCATGAACTTGCTTGGAATGTCATGAAAGATTATGCCCATCTACAGGGTAACATGGCTATTGCCGGCTCCCGCGATGCTAGTCGTGAAGGCTTTAAAATGGGCCTGGTAAATGACGGGGATGTCTGGATGGAAATGATTAAAAGTCGTAACCAAACTTCGCATACTTATAATAAATCAATTGCTGATCAGATTGTCGCTCAAATTCAAACAGCTTATTATCCCGCCTTCACTGTATTTACCGAAAAAATGGAAAGTTTAAAAGAATGAGTTCGTCGCAAACGGCTCAATATGGTCTTAGCAGTGATGCCATTACAGCCATACAAGCTGTTTTAAAAAAACATCCCAAAGTTAGCAAAGCAATTTTATATGGTTCGCGTGCTAAAGGAAATTATCGACCTGCATCTGATATTGATTTGACCTTGCAAGGCGAACAACTTGATTACGCCGAACTTGTGAAAATTGATAATGAATTAGATGATTTGCTGCTGCCATACACCATCGATCTTTCCATTTATCAAAGCATCGAAAATGCTGATCTAATTGATCATATCAAACGGGTTGGTCAAGTGTTTTATTCTAGAAAATAGCTCAAAATGGCAAACTGGCGGCACAGTTGTATTTTTAGATTTGGCTTGTGGGTTGGGAGGTGAGGTGCTCGCATGTTTCGACAAGCGT
>SHZH01000050.1 GCA_009692385.1 Gammaproteobacteria bacterium
ATGTCGTTGGGTGCCGTGAGATAATTTTATTTTAAGATCAATGAGTTATAATTTCCTAGGCGGACTCTTAATCAATTGGTCGTTGGTTCGATCCCAACACGGCCCACCAATTAAATACCTTTCACATCAACACATTAACACTTAAAAATAAATACAAATAACGGCGACGAGAGTGGTTTTTAATATTGTTTTCATGATCGGCTCCTATGAATTTAGTGAGCGCATAATAACAGGAACGCAGACTAGTGTACAAAAAATAGCTATTTAAAGGATATTTAAATAAATATCTGATATACTTAACACAATAATAATTTTAATCATTTACTCAAAAAAAATAATAAGGATAAAAACTATGCATCACGCTCCTGCAGCTACTGCTGCCGAACCCATCGCTCCCATGTTAAAAATAGCCGAAAACTTTCAACTAGGTGTCATTACTTGGCTGACGCAAATTGAGGGAAATCCAGCGCTGCAACAAACCATCCAATACTTTCTTCGTTCAGGGGATGACGCTGTAAAATTAACCAAGAAACAAACCTCTGCCACACCTGAACTGCTATTATCTGGTTTTACCATTCTACGCATGTTTGATGCAAATAATAATACTGTATTTCGGATCGTTGGCCATCACACCATAGGTGAACCGGGTGGTTTTGGACGTGTTAAAATCGCACTACCATTGGAATTTAATCCTGCTACAAATGAAATAACCTGTCGCACTTTTCTTCCTGTCGCATTAAAAATAATTCGAATAGTCAACATGGACTCTCATTATGAACCCACGCCGTCGCCAACTGCACATTTTATCTTTAGAAATTCCTATTCGGATAGCTATGCTTATAACGCGCGAGTGACTGAATCAAAAAAAAGTCGTTATGCTGATTCAAGCAGTGTTGGTACGCAATGTGAGCTCCAATGTAATGAAAAAAAATATGTGAGTATGCGGTTATTTCACGGGGCTGATCTATATGATTTAGTCACAACTTACAGCATGCCAAAAAATGGGTTAGGACTTTCAAAAGAGATTGTGTGCACCATTATACTAGGCATTTTGACACGACTGGACGAACTGCATAAAAAAAATATTGTGCATCGCGATGTAAAATTAGAAAATATACTCGTTAATCTTAAGACATGGGAAATTAATTTAATTGACTATGACAATTCAGCGCCCAATGAAAGTGAATTAAGAGTAGCAGGAACGCCAGAGTATCATCATGAGGATATTAAAAAAAGAAGCCAAGCTATTAATAAATTAATGACCGTAGATTTTTATGATGACCTATATGCTTTTGCCGTGATATTAGATTCTTTTGCCGAGCAACAATTACTGTGTCCGGCAGACGAGGTATTTAACGATAGACTCATAGCTATTTCAGAATCGATTAAATTCCGTGACACAGTGTGTGGAAGCGCCGCCAATATGATCGGGGAAATTAACAGGAATTTCCCGGGTATTATTTGTCCAGCCACCAATCCAGAGCAATTTCCTTTAGCAAAAATTTCAAAGACAATTTCACTTGGCTCAATAATGTCTCGACCTAATAAAAGAAAAAGTCACGAATTGCCATCTAATAGTGAATCAAAAAAAGTCATGGATCCGCCCTCTCATGCTATTCTGCGTACAAGGTCAGAGCCCTAATTAAGCATGGTTCCTGACCAAAAAAGCTGTTGACAGAGTGTAATTAAAGCACCAGGGAAAATACCGAAATATAAAATCGCCAGACCATTTATGGTAATGGCCATTTTGGCATCCCAAGCAAGACTAAATGGTTTATTATCGAGGGGTTTATCGAAGTACATTACTTTGATAACACGCAAGTAATAATAAACACCGATCACCGCGACTAACATGGCGATACAGGCTAGCCATACAAAATGGGTACTCACTAAAGCTTCGATTAAACTTAATTTGGCAAAGAAACCGATGGTGGGTGGTAGACCCGCCATCGAAAATAATAATAACATCATCATGAACGCTAGCCACGGATTGCGATCGTTTAGTCCTTGTAGATCTTCGATGGTTTCTACATCAAAGCCTTGTTTGGATAAAAGTGTAATAATGCCGAATGCACCGAGCGACATGATCGCATACGCCAGTGTATAAAATAATGCAGCTGAATAACCTGCTGCAGTACCGGCGATAAAACCTAATAAAATATAACCACCGTGCGCAATGGTTGAATAGGCCAACATCCGTTTTATATTGGTTTGTACGATGGCCACAAAGTTACCTAAGATCATCGACAGTACTGAAATGACAATCAGTAATTCTTGCCACTGAACTTGTAAGCCCGGCAAGCATTCAACTAATAAACGGATCGTCATGCCGATCACCGCTACTTTCGGTGCCACCGCCAAAAATAACGTCGCCGCGTTCGGTGCGCCGGTGTACACGTCGGGTAACCACATATGAAAGGGTACTAAGCCAATTTTGAATGCTAATCCTGCGACCACAAACACGAGACCAAAAACAAAGATCAGTGGATGTTGCGTGGAATTTGCGCCAATGACATTAGCGACTTGGGTGATATCTAAACTACCGCTGGCACCGTAGATCATCGATAAACCATAGAGTAATAATGCGGAAGCTAAAGCACCCAAAATAAAGTATTTAATCGCCGCTTCTAAGGCTTGCTCTTTATCGCGTTGCAACGCCGTGAGCGCGTAAATCGGTAAGGACATTAACTCTAAGCCCAGATAGAGCGTTAAAAAATTGTGCGCGCTGACTAACACCATCATACCGAGGATCGAACACAAACCAAGCAAGTACGGTTCGCCCTTCCCCATGTTTTGTTGCCGAAAATAATTGCGTGAATATAAAAATACAAAAAAACTAGTAATATAAATGGCTAATTTTAAGACGCTACCTAAATGATCATGAACCGTGAGGCCGGAAAAATTTGCGGTGGTTGGAATACAATAGATGCATAAAGTTAAGATAGCTGCGCCGACTAAGGTCAGTTGCGTTAAAGCATAAGTAAGCACTTGCTGGCGTTGTTCAACAAATAAGTCCACTAACATCACCACGCACACCATGCATAGTACAAACAGTTCTGGCAAAATTAACGTGAAATTAAACATTTTTGATGTCCTACAATTTCGAAACTAAACTAATATCCAACAAGTGTCCGATACTAGCATGGAAAACATTTAATAACGGCTGTGGATACACGCCGATAAAAATTACAAAAAAAGCTAAAATAGCTAAAGCAATAAATTCTGCGGGCTCGATCGGTTTTAAATTAGCGACCGCCTCGCTGGTTACCTTACCAAAAAAGACACGCTTGTACATCCACAACGTATACGCGGCACCTAATATTAACGTCAGCGCCGCTAAGAAGGCGATCCAGAAATTCGCTTTAAACGCACTTAGGATCACAAAGAATTCGCCGATGAAACCCGACGTTCCTGGCATGCCCACATTGGATAATGAAAAGATCATCATGAACACAGCAAACACCGGCAACACCCGAGCGACACCACTGTAATCACTAATCAACCGCGAGTGGATCCGCGCATATAAAATACCGACACCGATAAATAAGGCACCGGTACTAAAGGCGTGCGACACCATCTGCACCATCGCACCTTCCAGACTCATTTGGGCATAACCGGTGTTTGCAACGTTGCTCATAATCAAATACACCATGAAAGTACCTAATACCGCAAAACCCATGTGCGCAATCGAAGAATAGGCAATGAGTCGTTTCATATCCGTTTGCACAATCGCGACTAAACCAATGTACACAATGGCGATCAAAGCTAAGGCAATCATCAACCAACTTAAGGCATGACTGGCATCGGGTGTGATTGGCAAACTAAAACGCATGAAGCCGTAAATACCGAGCTTTAACATCAAGGCTGCTAACACGACCGAGCCACCCGCAGGTGCTTCCGTGTGCGCATCGGGTAACCAAGTATGCACGGGCCACATCGGTACTTTTACCGAGAATGCTAATAAAAACGCAATGAAGATGAGATCCTGCTCTCCTTGCGTTAGACGCAAATTATAAAAATCGAGGATCGCAAACGAACCCGCATGAGCGCGTAAATATAAAATCGCTACCAGCATTACGACTGAACCAGCAAAGGTATAAATAAAGAATTTGATCGATGCATAAACCCGACGCTCTGCGCCCCACATCCCGATGTTAATGTAAATCGGGATCAACATCGCTTCCCAGAACATATAAAACAAAATCGTATCAGTCGCGCAAAATACGCCAATCACCATCCCTTGCATTAACAAGAAAGTTGCCAAATATTGTGCGACATGTTTTTGAACAACATGCCAACTCGCTAAAATGACGGTCAGCGTCGTAATGACGGTGAGCACGACCATCGGCAATGAAATACCATCAATGCCTAAAGCATAATTAATATTATACGCCGGGATCCAGGATAGATTTTCCACAAATTGAAATTGATAGGTCGTCAGTGAAAACTGTGCCCACAGCACAGCGCACAATACTAAAGAAAGCAAGGTCGTCACTAAAGTCAGTACACGAATTTTGTTCGCATGCGCGTCATCGCCAATAATTAGCACGACGATCGCCGCTAAAATCGGCAACCAAATTAATAAACTCAGTATGGGAAAATGTGTCATGTTACGTGTGTTCCTATGCTATCAGCATTTGCCATAAAACGAGAGCTAATACACCGATGATCATCGCCAAGGCGTAATTATAAATGTAACCTGTTTGCAGGCGTTTTAACGTTGCCGAGATCCATTGAATTAAACGACCGGAGCCATTGACTAAACCATCATCGATTAAACGCTGATCACCATAGTTATAAAGTAATTGTGCTAGTGCGCGCGTACCGCGCACGAAGACGATTTGGTTGAAATCATCAAAGCCGTATTTTTTAATTAAGATGTAATAAAGCCAACTAAATTTATTAGCGAGCATGGCTGGAATGGCTGGACGAATTACGTAACAAAACCACGCAGTCACAATACCCGCGATCGCCAACCAAAATGGCAACGAGGTAAATGCATGCAAGGCTAATTGCAACGCGTCAGCATGTTTTACAATCATACCAATCGTGATGGAGGCGATCGCTAAAATGACCAAGGGTAACCAGATCACCCAGCCGTTTTCACGAATGTTATCCTGCGAAGCTGAATTGGCGGAGCAGGACCCATGAAACGTCATGAAAAAAGCGCGGAAGATATACAGAGCAGTCACAAATACACCGATCATTAATGCAACATAAGCATAACTTGCGCCGTGGATCGTCGATAAATGTACCGCTTCAATGATCGCATCTTTCGAATAAAATCCAGAGAATGGCGGGATCGCTGCCAGCGCTAAGGCACCGACCAAAAAGCAACTATACGTTAAGGGTAAATAACGACGCAGTCCACCCATCTTACGCATGTCTTGTTCGTGATGCAGCGCGAGGATCACCGAACCTGCTGCTAAGAATAACAAGGCTTTAAAAGCAGCATGCGTCACCAGATGAAAAATACCGGCAGCAAATGCCGACGCACCCAAAGCGGCCACCATATAACCGAGTTGAGATAAAGTAGAATACGCGATCACTCGTTTAATATCATTTTGTACTACACCTAAAATGCCCGTAAATAATGCCGTGGTCGCACCAATGACTAAAATAAAGGTCAACGCCGAGGCTGAAAGTTCATATAACGGCGATAAGCGTGCCACCATATAAACGCCTGCGGTGACCATTGTTGCCGCATGAATTAACGCAGAGATCGGCGTGGGACCTTCCATCGATTCCGGTAACCAAATATGAAGCGGCATCTGCGCTGACTTACCCATCGCGCCGATAAATAATAAAATACAAATCACGGTAATGATTGACCACGAGGTCCCCGCAAATAAACTAATCGTTGGCAAGCTGGCTGCGACCTTCGGTGCTTGAGCCAAAACGGGTAAGAAATCAACGGTACCAAAAAGCGTGATCACACCACCAATGCCAAGAATAAACCCAACGTCACTAACACGATTCACGATAAAGGCTTTTAAACTACCAAAGTTAGCTGGCTCACGAGTAAACCAAAAACCAATTAATAAATAAGAGACTAAACCCACGGCTTCCCAACCAAAGAATAATTGAAAGAAATTATTCGCCGTGATCAGCATTAACATTGCAAAGGTAAACAACGAAATATAACTAAAGAAACGTTGGTAACCGGCGTCACCGCGCATATAACCAATACTATACACATGCACTAATAGTGAAACACTGGTTACGACCATGAGCATGGTCGCCGTCAAATTATCAATTAAAAAGCCGACATTAAACTGAAACGCGCCACTCGTACCCCAGGTATAGGCGATAATATTTTGTGTGCTCTGATGATCAAGGATAAAATTTTTAAAAATAATACACGAGCAAATAAATGATATCAGTACGCCAAGAACCGTTACACGATGCGACGCGACACGACCTATAATAGTGCCGAATATACCCGCCAGGATCGCTCCTAATAATGGCGGTAAGAGGATGGCTGTAAGTAATAGCTGCATAATCAACCCTTCAGTGTATTCAGTTCACTAACGTTAATGGTTTTTTGTTTACGGAAAATTAAAATCAAAATTGCCAGACCAATCGCCGCTTCGGCCGCGGCAACGGCTAAAATAAAAAACACGAAGACTTGGCCGGCGAGATCATTTAAAAAGTGCGAGAAAATAATGAAGTTTGTATTCACGGCTAATAGCATTAATTCGACACACATCAACAATACAATCAAATTATGCCGATTCAGTACCAAGCCAATTAAGCTGAGGCTAAATAAAATAGCCGTGACGATTAACGCTGAATTTAATGTAATCATTATTCTTTACCCATGTTTTTCACTAAGCGCAGGCGCTCAGCGGCAGTAGTCTGCACTTGTTTACTAATATTTTGTCGTTTAGTATCTTGATGGAAAGCATGAAATGCCAGACTGATCGCGGCAATAATGGCCACTAATAAAATAACGGCAGCGATTTCGAACGCGTAAACATATTGAGTGTAAATCACCGCACCTAATGCCTGGACGTTACTATAATCAGCAGGATGGGGTATCGCGATAGCATTGCTGGCCAGGCTCAAATGTGAAGGCGCTACGACATAGATCATTAAACCCACTAACAATAACAAAATCAGTATGCCAAACGGCCAATATTTTTTAAACCCAGCACGTGAAGGTAATTTATCTAGATTAAGCATCATGACGACAAATAAGAATAACGTCATTACGGCACCAACATACACTAGCACGAGTACTAATCCTAAAAATTCGGCCTGCAACATCAACCAAATGCCCGCACTGGCGACGAAGCATACTACTAAAAATAAAGCACCATGTACCGGATTTCGCGAAATGATCGTCCCCACTGCTGACAACAGCATTAATGCTGAAAAAACATAAAATATAAATTGTAACAAGGTCATTATTTATTTCTCACTTAAACTTTGCATCGGCGGCTTTCATTTTGGCGATCTCTTTTTCATACTGATCGCCAATTGCGAGCAGTTCATCTTTACGCATGATCTGTTGACCGCGTTTTTCAAAATGGTAATCTTGGATCGTGGTTTCTACGATTGAATCCACCGGACAGGCTTCTTCACAAAAACCACAATAAATACACTTGAACAAATCAATTTCATATTTGGTGGTCCGCCGCGTCCCATCCGCTCGCACTTCAGAATCAATGGTGATCGCAGCGGCCGGACACGCGGCCTCGCACAATTTACACGCGATGCACCGCTCTTCGCCATTCGGATAACGCCGCAGTGCATGCAGACCTCGAAACCGATTAGACGTTGGCGTTTTTTCTTCGGGATATTGCACGGTGATTTTTGGCTTAAAGAAATAGCGCAAGGTTATTCTCATGCCCTTGAACAATTCCCATAACGTAAATGTTTTAAGTAAAAATATTATTCTTTTCATCTTCAACTCACAAACCAGGGCGGAACATGGAAGCCAATCGCGATGGCGATCACAAGCAGCCAAATAAGGGTGACTGGAATAAGCACTTTCCAACCTAAGCGCATGATCTGATCATAACGATAACGGGGGAAACTGGCTCGGAACCATAAATACAAAAATAGAAAAATAGAGATCTTTAAACAGAACCAGATAATACCAGGAACCCAGGCAAACCCTGTTTCCAAACCTGGAATACCCTGAAATGGCGATAACCAACCACCTAAGAACATAATACTGGCGAGGGCCGAAATCAAAATCATATTGGCATATTCAGCTAAGAAAAATAAGGCGAAGGCCATGCTGGAATATTCCACGTGAAAACCTGCCACTAATTCGGTTTCACCTTCAGACATATCAAACGGCAAGCGATTAGTTTCGGCCACACCGGAAATAAAATAGACTACAAATAAGGGGAATAACGGCAGCCAATACCAATGTAATAAATTACCGCTCTGTGCTAATACGATGCCACTTAAATTCATCGTGCCTGCGGCCATCAAGACGCCGACTAAGGCAAAACCCATAGCAATTTCATAGGACACGATTTGGGCGCACGAACGCATAGCACCATAAAAGGCATATTTCGAATTGGAAGCCCAACCACCAATCAAGATCCCGTACACACCTAAGGACGTTACTGCGAGAATATACAGTACGCCCGCATTAACATTGGCTAAGACTAATTGCGCGCTAAATGGAATAATCGCCCAGGCAGACAAAGAGAGAGAAAACACAATCACCGGTGCAATCACGAACAGATAACGATTTGATTGAGTGGGTATAATTAATTCTTTACCAAACAATTTGAGCGCATCGGCAAACGGCTGCAACAAACCCCATAACCCTACTCGATTAGGACCAATGCGTGACTGCATGTAGGCAATCACTTTACGTTCTGCGTACGTTAAATAAGCAACGGCAATCAGTAACGGTAATACAATGATCAAAATCTTAATTACGATCCAAATTAAATCGAAAGCGTCATGCATCATGTAGCAACCTTCTTAATTTGTATCGTGCCAAAGGCATTGCCTAATTGAGCGCTGATCCTATTAGCTGCAGCACAATACACCACACCAGCAGGTACTTTAGGATCAACTTGGATGCTTGCAATAACTTGTTGGTTATCTTGAGTGATCTGCACACTATCGCCAGCGTGTAATTGTAACTGCTCGGCTAATGCAGGAGAAATACTTATTTCAGGCGATGCTTGCAGAGCAAACATCTCTTGTAATGGTTGACTGCGACGCACGATGTTATCACTGCGATACATCGGCCAATAGCTCACGCGGGTTAGTTCTTCACTAGCTGTTGCCAGCTTGCTTCGCTTAAGCCGACCTACGGGATCCAATTTTTCTCTCTCGTAGGCCTGCTTACGCGAAGCAAGCTGGCATTCTTCCTGCTCTTCTTCTCGCGCCAACCTTTGGACTTCAAGCTTAACGTCTTCCGAACTATTGTATTCAAAGCCGGATAGATGTAAAAAATTTCCTAACACGCGTAATACTTTCCAGCCTGGACGCGTTTCACCCTGTGCAGGGATCGCACCCGCAAATGTTTGCCAGGTACCATTACAATTTATAAAGGTACCCGAGGTTTCAGCAAAAAGTGCGATCGGCAAAATTACATCACTATACTCACGCATTGCGTCACTCACAAAGGGCGAACAGCTCACGACAAAATCAGCTTTTTTTAGCGCACCCAATGCCTGCTGCGGATCCGCCACATCAAATTCGACATCCACATTAAATAATAAATAAGCACGACGAGCGTGTGCAAACATACTATTTGCATCTAAGCCCGCTTGATTTAATGCTGCCCCGCCCGCACTACGATGCGGTACACAACCCGTTAGCCAGGCACCCGCCGCATTCGCGCCCACCGATAATTCACCGAAAGTCGCACCCGTTAAATTTGCGATGTGTTGTGCTAATGAACGCAATTCAGCGGCTTGTGCACAATTTTGTGCTAAAGCACCCAGAATAATCGCTTTATGTTTTGCTTGTTTTAAATGATCAATAATTGATTGAACTTGAGGCGATACGATCGTTAAGTTTTCGACCATTTGTGCCGGCGCGGCAATTATCTTAGCGTGTAGCCCAAAATTAAAATCGAAATCATACGGATTGATCGCCATAATTTTAGCGGCATTATTCCGGAACGCTTTATATAAACGTGCGCCCGCTAAGGGTTGCTCACGTTGGATATCAGAACCTATTAATAATACGGCATCTAAATTTTCTAAGTCAGCAATCGGCATTCCAAGTTGTGGAGTGCTTGCTAAACTAGCTTGATCGCGAAAATCGGTTTGTTGCAAACGATGGTCGATGTTGTTACTGCCAAATTTGCGCATTATTTTTTGCACTAAAAACTGCTCTTCTACGGTGCTATTTGGCGACACTAGCGCCGCAATTTGCTCGGCACCATAAGCATGCTTCACATTTTCAAAACTGCTCGCAATAATTTCTAACGCTACTGTCCAATCAATTTCCTGCCATTGGCCGTCTCGTTTCAATAAGGGTTTGGTAACACGTTGTTCACTATTAATCGCTTCATAACTAAAACGATCGCGATCTGATAACCACATTTCATTGATCGCTTCATTATCTTTGGGAACGACTCGCTTCACCACACCCCGTAATGAATGGAAGTTGATATTTGACCCGAGACAATCATGTGGGGCAATCGCAGCACGCTGTTGCAATTCCCATGCCCGTGCTGAAAATTTAAAGGGCTTCGAAGTCAAAGCGCCAACGGGACACAAATCAATAATATTTCCCGAAATTTCTGAATGGATCGCTTGCTCAACAAACGTGCTAATTTCAGTATGCTCTCCACGGCCCATGGTACCTAATTCCGGTAAGCCCGCAATTTCCTGAGCAAAGCGAACACAACGAGTACAGTAAATACACCGCGTCATTTCTGTATTAATGAAGGGTCCCAGATTTTTATCTTTGATGACGCGCTTACTTTCTTTGTATCGTGAGACATCACTACCAAAACCCATCGCCAGATCTTGTAACTCACACTCGCCACCTTGATCGCAGATCGGACAATCGAGTGGATGATTGATCAGTAAAAACTCCATGACTGCTTTTTGGGCGTTACGCGCTAACTCGGAACGAGTAAATACTTTCATCCCTTCGGTCACCGGTGTCGCACACGCTGGCACTGGTTTTTTGTTTTTTTCCACTTCAACTAAACACATGCGGCAGTTTGCTGCCACCGTTAATTTTTTATGGTAGCAAAAACGGGGAATATAAACGCCATTATTGTCAGCCGCTTCGATAATCATCGAGCCCTGTACAACTTTTATTTTTTTGCCGTCAAGTTCGACGTTTACTAAATCACTCATATCAACTTTTTACCATGCTTTCAAATTCATGTCGAAAATGCTTTAAGAAACTTTGTACTGGCCAAGCCGCTCCCGGACCAAA
>SHZH01000051.1 GCA_009692385.1 Gammaproteobacteria bacterium
ATATTTTTAACGATGGGTTGGAATGTACCGTTTTACTTTGGGGGTACCTCGTTGCTGATCATCGTGGTGGTATTAATGGATTTTATGGCACAAGTACAATCCCATTTAATGTCGCATCAGTATGAATCATTAATGCGCAAATCGAATATGAAGGGTACGGGATTAAGCGGCGGCTTATTCGGTTAATAAATTGAATTTGAGAGGTAAAAATAATGAAAGTTGGAGCATCAGTTAAGAAGATCTGCCGTAAGTGTAAAATTATTCGCCGCAATCGTGTAGTGCGCGTAATTTGTGAAGAACCACGCCATAAACAGCGCCAAGGTTAGGGCTTATTGTTGTGTAAATAAGCGCTTGATTTCTAGCGATGGTAAGTGTATTCTTAGCGCCCTTTCGCTGTGAGCAAAAGCATAGATTGTTAAATAATTTAAAGAAAATAACGTAATTTTAGGAGTAATCAATGGCTCGTATTGCCGGCGTCAACGTACCGGATCAGAAACATACCGAGATCGCGTTAACTGCGATCTACGGAATTGGTCGTCCGCGTGCACAAAAAATTTGTGCCACCACGGGCATCATTAAAACCCGTAAAATTAAAGAGTTAACTGAAGAAGAACTCGAGAAGCTACGTACTGAAATTGCGAAGTTTATCGTCGAAGGTGATTTACGCCGTGAAGTGTCGATTAGCATTAAGCGTTTAATTGATCTAGGCTGCTACCGCGGGATCCGTCATCGTCGTGGCTTGCCAGTACGGGGTCAACGCACACGCACCAACGCACGCACTCGTAAAGGTAAACGTAAAGCAATTCGTGCTTAGAACTTAGATTAGGAAAATAAAAATGGCTGAAACTGCAGTAGTAACAGAAACAACGAGCGCCGCACCGGAAGCGCCCAAGAAAAGTAAGAAATCAAAAAAAGTCGTTACCGATGCCATTTTGTGCATTAATGCTTCTTTTAACAACACGATCATTACCTTAACCGATCGCCAGGGTAATTCTTTGTGTCAGGCGAGTTCGGGTTCAGCTGGTTTTACCAGTTCACGTAAGCATACGCCGTTTGCCGCGCAAGTAGCTGCCGAAGGGTTAGCCAATAAAGCACGTGATGAGTTTAAATGTGAACGCGTCGATGTGCGTGTGAAGGGTCCCGGTCCAGGTCGTGAATCATCAATCCGCGCCTTTGCGGCAGCAGGATACAAAATCGGTGTGATTGAAGATCGTACTCCGGTTCCACATAACGGCTGTCGTCCCCCCAAGAAACGTAGAGTATAGCAACGTCGAGTAGAGAGAAAAATTATGGCTAAATATATCGGACCAAAATGTAAATTATCGCGCCGTGAAGGTACAGATTTATTTCTGAAAAGTGGTGTGCGCAGCTACACGTCGAAATGTCACTCAGAAACCGCTCCAGGTCAGCATGGCTTGAAACGGGGTCGCATATCTGAGTACGGCACTCAATTGCGCGCTAAACAAATGATCCGTCGTTTATATGGCGTGTTAGAAACTCAATTTCGTAACTATTACAAAAAAGCGTCAATGCGCAAAGGTTCGACGGGTGAAATTTTATTAGAATTACTCGAAAGCCGCTTAGACAACGTAGTGTATCGCGCCGGATTTGCGTCAACACGTGCTGAAGCGCGTCAGTTAGTTAATCACAAAAGCATGAAAGTGAATGGTAAAGTAGTGAATATTCCATCATTTAGCGTGAGTGCCGGTGATGTAGTTGAAGTGCGTGAAAAGGCGAAAAAACAAAATCGTATTCATGCTTCATTGGAGTTAGCAGCACAACGTACGCCCTGCGAATGGCTTGACGTTGATACTAAAGAAATGAAAGTAATTTTCAAAACCGTGCCGCAACGCAGTGAATTGCCTGCTGAAATCAATGAGCACTTGGTTATTGAATTGTACTCTAAATAATTGAATCAAACTTAAAGATAAGGTAACAAACTATGCTAGATAAGGTAACAGATTTTTTAACGCCCACATCAATTGGTGTAGAAAAGTTTAGTCCGACTCATTTTAAAGTTACACTCGAACCATTTGAACGTGGTTTTGGCTACACATTAGGTAACGCATTACGTCGTATTTTATTATCGTCAATGGCGGGTTGTGCGGTTGTCGAAGCGAAAATTGATGGCGTATTACATGAGTACAGCACCCTCGATGGTGTTGAAGAAGATGTGATTGATATTTTGTTAAATTTAAAAGGTATCGCTTTTAAATTGGTAGGTCGTGACAGTGTAACATTGTCCTTAAATAAAAAAGGTCCGTGTGTCGTGACGGCGGGTGATATTATGTTGGAGCACGATGTTGAAATCGTTAATCCAAACCACGTGATTGCCCATCTTACTGATACTGGTGTGTTGAATATGACGATGGCGGTTAAACGCGGTTGTGGTTATCAACCGGTTAGTGCCCGTATCAAAAATGAAGACGAATCGCATGCGATTGGTGCATTGCAATTAGATGCTTCATTTAGTCCAGCGCGTCGCGTCGCTTACACCGTCGAAAATGCACGTGTTGAACAACGTACTAACTTAGACAAATTAGTATTGGATATTGAAACTGATGGCACATTAGATCCTGAAGATGCGATCCGTCGTGCTGCAAATATTATGCAATATCAATTGGCTGCATTCGTAAATTTAGAAAGCACCGAGCCTGAAGAGCGTCGTGCTGAAGAAGTCAAAGTAGATCCTATTTTATTGCAATCAGTTGATGATTTAGAATTAACGGTTCGTTCAGCAAATTGCTTGAAAGCAGAAAATATTTACTATATTGGTGATTTAGTACAGCGCTCTGAAAGCGAATTATTAAAGACGCCGAATTTAGGTAAGAAATCATTAAACGAAATCAAAGATGTTTTGTCCGCACGGGGATTGTCTTTAGGTATGAAATTACAAAACTGGCCGCCAGCGTCACTTGCACCTCAACCTGAGATGCACTTTGAAGCTGAAACCGAAGAAGGCTAAATATAAATTAGGTAGGAAGAACAACAATGCGTCATGGTATAAGTGGTCGTCAATTAAACCGAAACAGCAGTCATCGTGAAGCCATGTTTAAAAACATGACTTCATCATTGATTGAACATGAATTAATTAAAACAACCTTGCCCAAAGCAAAAGAATTGCGTCGCGTCGCTGAGCCGTTAATCACACTCGCGAAGATCGATAGCATCGCAAATCGTCGTTTGGCTTTTGCCCGTTTGCGTGATGCTGATGCAGTACGAAAATTGTTTGAAGAGCTTGGCCCACGGTTTAAACAACGCGCCGGTGGTTACTTGCGCATCATCAAAGCCGGTCCGCGTAAAGACGACAACGCGCCGATGGCCTATGTTGAATTGGTTGAACGCAAAGCTGAAAAAGTAGCAGCTGTTGAAGTTGATAAAACCGCAGCAACTGAAAAAGTGAAGAAAATTGCGAAAGTAAAAGCGAAAGCCCAAAAAGCAGCGTAATTATTACTTATTAAAAAAGCCCGACTCGTTCGGGCTTTTTTGTGGCAAAAATCCGTAACTCCAGCGAGGCTCCCCGTCATTGCGCCAGATTTACGCGCTTTTAGATAGCCATCTACACGAGCATGTATCCAGATCCACTCTCACTAAATGTAGCTGGTTGTACGAAAATATTAGTACATCTCAACTATTTCATTTCGGAAATTAAGAAAAGTATATCGACAATCGCCAGCTCACCCAGCTCAAATTGACGTTTTTGAAAGCATCGACTTATCCTAGATCCTGCAGTTAGAAGCTGAAATAATATCGCCTTAGACCCAAGTAACATTCTTATCATTAGAGTTGGGAATTATACGGCATGTTGACGAATAAAATAGGCGACGGCTGGATCAAGTACATGATAATAGCTCTCGGACTTAACATAGATCACGTCGAGTTTTTGTAAGTCATCTAAACATTTTTTAATCGTTGATGGCGGCAAACCCACTCGATTGGAGAATTCTTGCCCTTGGGGCTCGTTCGTGGTTTGGATAGCCAAGGCCGTTAATACTTTGCGGCGATTAAGGGATAAGCGACTGAGATCATCCGTGATCCACACACCTTGCTGATTTACATAATCATTCCACATGGTTCGGACATCGGCAAGATCGGGCAGTTTATCAGCATGCCATAAACGTCGGCACAACGCATTAACATAGTAGGGATGATTTTCTGTTAAATGGGTGATCTCTTCTAAAGGATCGGTGCTGAGAATTTTTTTCCATTTCTTTTTAGCACGTTGATTAATAAAATCATGGTAAGCAAGGCTATCAATTCTTTCAATGGTCATCAAATCACATAAGTGATACAACGGTCTAGATTTATCGCTAAACATTTCATTTAATAAATGGCGTTTACTACCACAAAAAATATAGCTCACATATTGACTTCTTTCTACGGCATGGCGAATGGCCGCCTCGATCGCATGATTTTCTTTCAATTCAGCAATTTGTTGAAATTCATCAAGGATCACGACACAAGATTTTTTTACTTTTGCCGCAAATTGATCTAATGCTAATAACAGTTCTGATATCGTTTTTTCGGTGGTTTGACGAGTGCTGATCTCTAATTTTTGTCCTAATAAATTAAATGTTAATTTAGGATTCAACGCCGTAATTGTATTGATCAACTGTTTACAGGCTTTTAGGCTTTTAGGTAACAATTGGGTGATGATTTTCGAAACACCTTCACTCATCGTTTTTACTACTTCTGCTTGCGTCAATACAAAGAAAAAATCCATACTGATCCCGGGGAAATCATTTTCTTCTAGTACCTTGGCTAACAAACTAGTTTTTCCATGACGACGGGGTGCCACCAACACTAAATGTTCATTGCCTTCAATGCTAATTCGTAACGCTTTTTTTTCGTTGGTGCGATTACAAAATGATTCATCTATCGCTAAACCTTGCGGAAAATATTCTTGCATTCTTTGATACCTCATTTCATCACACCAATGGTATCACATAGTTGGTGTGACACCAATGGTGTGATGCTGTCGTGAGGACATTGCACAGGAGGCGGCAATGTGTAAAGTCTTGACCCAATAATAATCAACGAACTCTTCGCAATGCCATAATTAAGTGATGGACAAGAACTGTGGTAGAGGCGACACGCGCTGGTCGCCCTCCCTCTTAAGTCGTCACAGGGAGTTCATTTCCCCGCGCTAACGAAGTAATCTTTGGATTCGGTCTTGTTACGTATAACTTAGCCTGCAGTTACCGTTTTTCCGCCGGGACAGAACGTCACTTGGTAATTCGTAACCGTTTGCTGATCAGGATTGGTCACTGTGCAGCGGAAACTGGATGATTTATCATCATACTGATACACATACGCAGTCGGACACGCCGCTTTTACCCACTGTACCGTTGGTTGCACCAGCGTTTGCCAATCCGTATTAAATTGAGGACAACTTTCTGTTGAGCTTGGTACTTTTAAATTCGCACCATGTTGATTATTCCACCAATCAACACAACCACAGCACGGCGTGTCGCTGCCATAGCACGTCTGCATCGGTGGATGCGTACAGGCGTAGAGGTCCGGTGCCGTGTAACCCGCACTAAAGGTTTTGTCACACTGGAAAGTATTTTTATAAACTGTCGTCAATAAGTTGTTCTGATCCTTGTCGACACCAAAGGTAGCGGTAGGTTGTGAGCAGATACCTTTATTAACTGAAACATAGCCTTGCAACGTTCCACACACTTTATTAATTTTGTTGCCAACGGCCTCATAACCCAAACCGCAAATCGTACCACCACTGCAATCAGCATCAGTATTACATAAATCCATGGGTGTAACCGGAGTTACATAACGTGAAATGGTTGCATCAGTCGGAGCAAATTGATAACTACAATTACCCAAGGCTGTCGTTGGGGGGCCCGCAGGTTGGATGACGGCACCCGTCGCCGAGCAACTATTGTAAGGTGCCGTGCCCGACGACACCGGTCCACGTCCTTTCATTTCGATCGGTACGTTAATACCATCAATTATTTGCATGTCATAAACGCCTTCCGTACCGGTACGCTGAAAGGTGTATTCCACCGCATTAAAAGCCACCGGAGCGGTACCATTCCCTGAGCCCGGCTTACATAAACCATCCGAACCCGTCGCAGCACAGTCGTTGATCGCGCACTTAAGACTACTTCCCGTTCCAGTACAACCGAGACGTACACCGAGACCACCGTTGAACAAGGTATCGCCGCCAGCTGCGGCAGGACGTAAACCATCTGCTTGACCATTGGTTTCAGGGATTACAATATCCTGGGTATCAGGTGCCGAATTGGCTAAGGCCGCTAAAAAACGTCCATTGGTATGCGTTCCATTCATCGCCGGATTGCTCCAATAACATAAGCCTGCGCTAGCTGCAGCGCCCGGGTTACAACTGGTGTCCGCTGGGCAATCGGCATCGGTTTTACAATGCGTCACGGCCGGACCGGTGCTGCTATTAATATTGCCCGGTTGAAAACTCATCCACACGGGATACGGACATTGGTTTACCACGGTCAGAACGCGATTTTGGGTATTATTCACTTGCACTGAACTGGCGGAAGTACTCACCGTCGCCGACTTTGTATCACCATAAGGTAGCGTTGCTGTAATTGATAAACTATTGCCGACACTGGTTGAAGAAATCGCCGCACTCACGATACAAGATGCATTCGCTGCCAATTTTTTACCCGAACATGTGTCATCACCGGTGGAAAGCGTGCTGCTGACATCAGCGCTCGCTAAACTTGCCGTTAAAGCAACGTTACCTAAAGTTGCGTCACCCGAGACACAATTATTAGTGAACGTAAATTGCACCACATTATCAGCATATTCATAGGTTTTAGACGGTAAGGCTAACGTGGTAATACCATTCACTTGTGCACAACTTGCATTGCTCATAACAGTAGTTGATGTAGTGAGTGGTGCGGTATCGGCATCATCACCCGTGCCATACTCATACGTTGCACCAACTTTAGCGAAACCGACCGTGTTCAAAACAAGTGTTCCAGTCACGGTACACGTCGCATTCGGTGCTAGCGCAGCCGTACAATTATTAGCTACATTCGTCATGTCACCCGTCACTGGTACGCCAGTCGCCGTCACACTGGTCGAGCCATTATTCACATACGTAAACTGCACTTGATAGCTAGTGCCAGAAGACGTAGTCGATGGCAACGGAGCTGTCACTACACCGGTGATTTGTGTTCCAGTACTAGCTGCTTTAACCGTGGTATTTAATGCAGGCAATGGCACGACATTATTATCGTATTGTAAAATCAGTTGCGCACTGGCATTACCGGCAGCAGTCGGTTGAAATTTGACGGTGATTAAACAAGTGCTCGCACCGTTTGCCGCTAACGTGGTATTACTACAGGTATCAGTCGTCGTAAAACCAGCGCCACTGGTATTGATCAATACTTTTTTTAGCAACTCGGGAGCCGCTAACGTATTTTTTAAACTATAAGTAACAATGTAGGTTTCGCCAATGCTCGTTTGCTGCAGCAAACCCGTGCTTGGCGATAACGTGGGCTGAATTGGATTTTGAGCGGCAGCAAACACCACAAAGGGTAGCAACAAAATAGTCGTTATTAATAAGCGCATCTTAAATTTCTCCTTGCATAAGACTTATTCTGGTAACTGATAACGCACGCCTAATAAAAGCGCACTTGATGATAAGGTACCCAGCGATAATGAGCTATTACTCCAGGTACCCGAACCATTCGCGGTTTTCAAGGTACCCAAATTAGCATATTCATAGCCCAGCGACATCGACCATTTATGGTTAAAGATATAATCGATACCTGCTCCCGCACTATACGTGGTATTCATCGCAAATTTGCTTTGATAGCCGGGGCTTGTACGCAGGGTCACGTCGCCTAACGGCGTTTCACTGTATCCGCCCACAATGGCCAATGCTTGACCCAAGCCCAACGTTACATAGGGTGAAAAACGTTTAAATTGATAAATATTTAATTTACCTACCACACTTAACGCATGCGTAGCCATGTTCAGTTTGTAATTATAGTTAGTATGAGCCACTGAAGAATATTGCTCAATCGTACCATTGGTGTTCAAATCGGTATATTGATAACGTAAACCGAGTGTTAAATTATGAAACCAGGGATTATTTCGCGTCCAGCGATAGCCGCCTTCCAAAGCAAGTATCGGTGCAACATTTGGTTTGCTAATTGAATAAATATCCAGAGGCGGTTGCGTCGTACTGCCATTGGCAACGGCGGTGTTACGGTTGCTGAGCGTAGGCATTACCGCACCCAAATCGCCAGCAAGATACCAGTTACTCGGTGTAATATAATCCGCTGCAAAACTAAGGGGAAAATAAGTACACAGTAAGGCCGATAAAATCCATACGTGTTTCTGACCTAGACGTTTCGCGTTCATCCCTATCTCTCTTTCTAATATGAGCCAACATGGATCGGCTCTGATGGCTGGATCATGTCATGAGTTAGGATTGAGCGCAAGTTGAAGTTAATTTGCGAAACACTGAACAAATGCGTTCGAGTGCCGTTTCAAGGTCGACTTGCGGATCAAGCCGACAATAATATCCACATGACCAAAGTGCAACAGAAAATATCCGCTTGCTTTCGTTCTTTGGATAACGCACAGATCTTCTGCCGCATTTGCAGCTGTTTCTCATGCTGCAAGCATAATGATTTTATATTGCTCATTTAGCGGGCATATCAATTCCTTAATTACGTTATACACACAAACTGTTTCTCATGCTGCAAGCAGTTCGCCATGACTTTACCATCAACATCACGCACTTGAGCGACCCACTGATCATTTTGAGTTTCTAAGGTCATAAAACCAAATCGTGAAAAAATCAGTGGTGTTATTACTTTTTGGCCATTAATAACTAAATCTTTTGGCGTCGCGCTATCATGCCATTTATTTAAGCTCGTGCCACTATTACCAACAATCAATTGCGCGGGTCGATTTTTAAAATTGAGTGATTCAAATTGATGAATATGCCCAGCAATAATTAAATTTAAATTATCTGGAATATTGTCGGCAATCGCGCTTACGAGAGTTCCTTGCTGTGCTGGAAAAAGCGCATTCCAGATTGGTTTGTGCGTTGTCAACCAAACGTTATTGGCGGCACTCTGTTCAATTTGCGTGAAATACTGCTTAAATTGTGCCGTTTGTTCGGGCAGTGTAATAATATCTGCAGCACTACTCGCATCCATCACATACAGCGTCACGTCACCGATCATCACCGTATACAACGGCGAATATTTTTTACAAACCGGTGAATACGTAAACGGATCCAAAAAGCGATCCCACCCTTCATACGCACGCTGACAATCTTCATGATTGCCACGCACCATTACCCACGGTGCGGCTTTTAAAAGCGGTGCGGCAGGTGTAAAAAAATCAGCATTCCACACTAACCAATTGTAACCATAGGGACTATTGCGACAACCCTTATTCCAGATCGGACACGCGGATAAGCGATAATGATAATCACCGAGATGGATCACCAGATCGGGATGATATTTGGCAGCTTGGGGGGCGATTTTAGCAAACGGCCATTCTTTTGGATCATTGCAGGCTTGCGCCGAACCCAATTTTATCCGACAGCCCGTATCACCGATGATCACAATACGTTGTGGCTCTAATTTAGGTAAAACTAATTTTTGACCGAGAATACTGGCTGATTTTAGTTGGCGTGGCAAAATCATTTCGCAGCTAGTCACGGGATATTTAGTAATGGCAGCAGCGCGTAATTCCATGGGTTGTGAGGTTTTGTCTAGTTGAATATTTGGACAGTTTTTTTCAGAGGTGATAACGCGTGCAATGGCGCTGTTGTTGGGTCCCATTTCGACCCAGGCAGAAAACGTATTTGCATTGCAAATCATGGGTAAACATAAAATAATAAAAAATAATTTTTTCATGTCAATACCCGTTTCACCGCTTGCTGCCAACCTTTATATAATTCTATGCGCTCTGCTTCCGCCATCTGTGGCGTAAAGTGATGTTCGCATTGCCACAATTGCGTTAAATGCTCAAGTGATTTAAAAATTCCAACACGCAAGCCTGCTAAATACACGGCACCTAATACACTCGTTTCACTGATCACCGGACGATCGACTGCAACGTTTAATAAATCAGAAAGAAACTGCATGAGCCAATCGTTTTTTACCATGCCTCCATCAACCCGTAACGCTGCCGGTGCTTGCGCGCCGTCGGCCATCATAGCTTGCATTAGATCGTTGGTTTGATAGCACACCGCTTGTAATGCCGCTTTGACAATTTCAGCGATCCCCGAATCACGTGTTAAACCTAAAATGGCGCCCCGCGCATTGGGATCCCAGTACGGTGCACCCAAACCGGTAAAAGCAGGTACTAAATAGACTTTGCTATTGGGATTGGCTTTTTCAGCCAGTTGTTCAGTTTGCTGTGCATCACTCACTAGATGTACCGTATCACGTAGCCACTGTACCGCCGCACCCGCGACGAAAATACTACCTTCAATCGCATACGTCACCTTGCCTTCTAAACGATACGCGATGGTACTTAATAAGCGATTTTTAGAGTGCACTATTTTGTCACCGGTATTCATCATCAGAAAACAACCGGTACCATAAGTACTTTTGATCATGCCTGGCGCAAAACAGGTTTGCCCAAACAAGGCGGCTTGTTGATCACCAGCAATACCCGTGATTGGAATTTCTGCGCCCAATAAATCTTTACTGGTTATACCAAAATCGGCTGAGCTATCTTCTACACTCGGTAGCATTTTTTCAGGAATAGTAAACAATTTTAATAAATCGCTATCCCATTGCTGCGTGCTGATATTAAATAACAAGGTTCGTGCTGCATTGGTTGCATCGGTTTTGTGTTGTGCACCACTGGTCAGCCGCCATAATAAAAAGGTATCAATCGTACCAAAACATAGTTTACCTTGATCGGCTTGCTCA
The DNA here is from genome assembly GCA_009692385.1 of Gammaproteobacteria bacterium. Classification (GTDB taxonomy): domain Bacteria; phylum Pseudomonadota; class Gammaproteobacteria; order JABDGN01; family JABDGN01; genus SHZH01. Next base: position 10,908 of record SHZH01000051.1, read on the forward strand.
CGCGCGCCGGCTACATTATCTAAGATCCAATTGAGCTTAGTAGCGGAAAAATAAGGATCTAATAGCAAGCCTGTTTTTTCTTGGATCAGCTGCGCAATTTCTGGCGTGTGCATTTGTTCACAATAAGTCGCTGTGCGGCGATCTTGCCAGACAATGGCGTTATAAATCGGTTTACCGGTCGCACGTTCCCAGACGATGCTCGTTTCGCGCTGATTGGAAATACCAATCGCCGCTATGTCGTTAGCTAAGATCTTAGCTTGCTTAATGGCATCCTGACACATATTTAAGGTCGTCTGCCAAATTTCTTCGGG
>SHZH01000052.1 GCA_009692385.1 Gammaproteobacteria bacterium
GTTCATCTCTTTCTTCATAAAGAAACGTTTTTTTTCGTGTGACACCGCATTGTTTTAAACGCGCATGAACCGATGGGATTTTAACCGATAAATGCGTCGCTATTTCCTCAAGCGTTGCCGATGGATCTTGTTTGATATAGCTTAATAAATCTTCATCGCTCAACTTTCTTTTATCTTCTGTTCTTACCTTGGGTGCTAAACTTCCAGTCTCTTTATATTGTCTAATCCAACGATTTAATGTGTCTTTTCCTATAGTAAATATCTGTATAATTCAAGTCTTGGGAAATCCTGCTTCGTAGCAGTTTATTACGCATTTTCTCAGATCTTCGCTGTAGGCTTTTTTCATGGGATTTTATAGAAATAAATGGATTATGTTAAAACTAAAATACTATAAAGCTATTTTCTGGTAATTGCATCTGCACTGTTACACATTAAAATCTTCACGTGTTAACCCAGCTTGTTTAATAATGGATGTAATGTGCCGATTGGAATTTCTTTTTTAGGGCTAGGCAGAATAACAACCCGATTGTCTTTGCAATATTTTTAATGACTACCTTTCTGACTTACTTTTATAAAACCATGCGCCAATAGCACGGCGAGTGTTCTTTTTATAACAGTAACTTAGACATGAAGTGCGAACTCGCCCAGCATAAATTCACCGACTTCGTGAAAATTACTCGCGGCATTATCATCTTCCAAATATAACTCAACGGCTTCTTTTAAATTGGCTAGAGCTTCATCAATGGTTGAGCCAAAACTAGCGATTTCAATATTTAAACACTGCGAAACGTAATAATCCCCTTCGAGGAAAATGATATATTTCAGGCTTTTCATTGTTGGCATTTTCTAAAAAATTTAAATGTAAACTGTTTGTTTAAATCGTGTGAAAGAGTTGGGGAATTTTAGTCATGTTTTTGTCGCCTATATATAAGGAGTAAATGACAGCGAGTAGGGCGTGATTTGTTCCACGCGTCCTACTCGGTTTCACAACAATGTTCCACGTGGAACATCTTACTCAAGTTTCTAAATTATAACCGCATCGGCATGACGATAAATTTATATGCACAGCCTTCGGGTTCGTCGATAAAACAACTGCTTGCATTGCTGGCGATAGTTAAGACAGCCATATCAGAATCCAAATTTGAGACAGCATCGAGTAAGTATTGGGCATTGAAGGCAATGGATAAGGGATCGCCTGTGTATTCAATGGCTAATTCTTCTTCCGCTTCATCGTGTTCTGGGTTGTGAGTGCTGATTCGTAGACTATCAGCGGTCATGTCAAAGGTTATGCCTTTGAATTTTTCATTGGACAAAATAGCGACGCGGGTGAGTGCGTTTTTAAGTATTTGTTTTTCAATATGAATTTTATTGAAGAAATCTTGTTGAAATACTTTGCCAAAATCGGGGTATTTTGAATCGACTAATTTGGCTGAAAAGATTAAATTTTTAATAAAAATGCGAATATTGTTGCTAGAAAATTCAACTTTTAATTCTGCTTCTGGGTCGTCAAGTAGGCGATTTAGCTCTAAAACGCCTTTTCTGGGCAAAATAATCCGCGCTTCAAAACCTGTCGCTTGCTCTAATTGATCTTCATAAATGGATAATCGGTGTCCATCGGAGGCAACTAATTCTAAACGGCTGTTGGAAATATGCAGTAATAAGCCGTTTAAATAATACCTAACATCTTGATTTGCCATACAAAATAAGGTTTTATCAAGGGCTTTTTTAAATTGACCTGCGATGATGGAAAATTGATTTTCTAATTCGGCTTCAGCAAATTCTGGATAATTGTCAGCGGGTAAGCAGCTCAGAGAAAATCGACTGCGATTAGAGGCGATTTTGATTTTGTCGTCATGTTGCTCAATGGTGATTTCTGCGCCGCTGGGTAATAAGCGACAAATATCTAAAAATTTTCTAGCAGGAACGGTAATTGCGCCTGAAGTTGCTGACTCAATGTTAATTTTAGCAATGAGCTGAATTTCTAAATCCGTGCCTGTCAAAATAAGTTCATTGTCGTTAATGACGATTAGCACATTGGAGAGGATTGGCATGGTTTGTCGTTTTTCAATAACGCTGACAATTTGTTGTAATGGCGTTAAAAGTTGTTCGCGATTAATTATAAATTTCATATAAAGATCTTTACTTTATTATTATTAAGGGAGGGTTTTTTTGTGGATAACTTTTTATTTTATTTTTAAATCAAATTGTTAGGCCTATTTTTCCTGTGGATAACCCTGTGGATAACCCTGTGGATAACTCGTTTAATTTGTGTGTAACTTTTGCTGTATAACTTACTCACAAGTTATCCACAGACTTATCCACAGGAAAATCGGTGTTTATCCACAAAGTTATCCACAATGGTTTTTAGTTAGTTTTTTGTAGTTCAGAATGAAAATAACTTGCGTTGAAGTTGTCCACATTTTTAGTCACCAAGGAAAATGTATCATAGTTCACCGTGCATTATGTGGGTAAAAGTTCATAGCTTGTGCAGTTTACGTTTACGCCAAAAAGTCGCACGACTCATGCCTAACAACTGGGCTGCGGGGGTTACTTTGCCGTTGCTTTGTTCAAGTGCGTGACGAATGGCGGCGATTTCTTCTTGCTCGGTTAACGGCGATGAATTCGGTCGGCTAGCATGAGTAACTTGCTGTGGTTCTCTAAAGTCGGGCGGTAGTTCTGACAACCGTAGCGTTGTATCCCGTCCTACAGCAAACGCATATTCGACGATATTTTGTAGTTCTCTGACATTACCTAACCACGAATGGTCGAGTAATATGCGCATGGCGTTGGGTTCTATTTTTTCAATGCTTCTAAAATTAGCCGCATTGTGTTGATGAATAAAATGCCAGATTAATAATCCAATATCTTCACGCCGTTCTCGAAGCAGCGGTAAAAAGATGGGGACAACCCGCAAGCGATACATTAAATCCTCACGAAAATGCCCGTTCTTGACCTCTTCGCGCAGTGACCTATGGGGTAGCCGCAATAATTCGCACATCGACGCTTAGAGAGCGATCTCCGCCCACAGGGATATAATTTCTTTCTTGAATGACGCGCAGTAATTTTGCTTGTAGTTCTAACGGCAATTCTGCCACTTCATCCAAAAACAAAGTGCCGCCGTGCGCTCGTTGAAATAAGCCGTTGTGATCTTTGATCGCGCCTGTAAACGCACCGCGTACATGACCGAATAATTCACTTTCTAGCAAAGTGCTGGATAAGGCGGCGCAGTTAATCGCTAAAAAGGGGGCATTTTTACGCATACTGAGGTCATGAATGGCTTTGGCAACCAATTCCTTGCCTGTGCCGCTTTCGCCTCTCACAAGGACGGTGACGGCGGTTTGCGCTGCATTTTCTATGAGTTGCAAAACATCTCGCATGGCAGGTGAGCGACTGAGTATGCCGTGAAAATTTTGTGTGCCGTGATTTAGCGGGTGTTTTTTCGGTAATGATTCGCTAATGGTTGCTTCATCGCAAGGTAGCAGTAAGCCTAATCCTCCTGCAAAACTGCCGTTTTTATGCTGCAAAATCTGCACTATCTTGTTGACTTGCTTGTGATTATCATCAGCATTAGCTAACTGAATTAGCTCTGCTTTGCTATCAGCAGTAATGCGATAAGTTGGTAAACACAGTTGATCAACAGCTGCATCATGCGTTAAGCCAGTCAGGATTTCCATGCCGTGACTCCAGAACATAACTTGTTGATTGTTATCGACAATATAGAAATTTTCTGCACTGAAAAGGTCGAAAATTTTGGTTAAAAAATAGTCGTTATCGAACTGAGCTAACCAGTTTTGGTTGTTGTTGAGAAAAGAGGTGGGTTGATTCATAAGATGGATTTTTTGAATGCGATTACTGTTACATAAATATATCATTAATCAGGTAACAAATTGATTTATAGGTATTTTTTTTGTACGAGTCAGGTGTTAAAAATAACTACCCTATTCCTGACTGTTCTGGTGTAGAATACCGCCTATTCCACTGTTGATAGTGGCTCAGTTATTTTGTAAGTCTTTGTTTTTTAACTATTTTTGGAGATAATCAATGAGCGTTTTAGTTGGTAAGCAAGCCCCTGATTTTACAGTTCCAGCCGTATTAGGCGACGGTCAGATAGTTGATTCATTCAGCTTTTCGGAAACCACTAACGGCAAATATGCAGTTATATTTTTCTATCCGCTGGATTTTACTTTTGTGTGTCCTAGCGAGTTAATCGCTCTAGATCACCGTATGGATGAATTCAAAAGCCGTGGCGTTGAAGTGATTGCCGTGTCGATTGATTCACATTTTACGCATAACGCATGGCGTAATACCCCGATTAACCAAGGTGGTATTGGTGCAGTGCGTTACACGATGGCGGCTGATATTGCGCATTCTATTTGCAAAGATTATGACGTTGAACACGCAATCGGTGTGGCTTTCCGTGGTACGTTCCTGATTGATAAAAACGGTGTTGTCCGTCACCAAGTTGTTAACGATCTACCATTAGGTCGTGATATGGATGAATTATTGCGTATGGTTGATGCCTTACAATTCCACGAAGCACATGGTGAAGTTTGCCCAGCGGGTTGGAAAAAAGGTGATGCAGGTATGAATGCAAGCCCAGCGGGTGTTGCTGAATATTTGGATAAAAACGCTGACAAATTGTAAATAAACATTAAAACAGCGTAGACAGAGGCGGGTAAATGATTTTATCGTTTACCCGCTTTTTTATGGGCGGCTAACTATTTTTTCCAGCCGCATTGCTGATTAATTTTTGCCGAATTAAAAACGCTACTGCCATTGCACATAATGCAGGTATTTGCATAACAACAAACGAACCTGTACCCAAAAATTTATTAATCAGCGTGTAGACCAATCCCCACACGATTGCATAACCGATAAATCCTATCACTGCCCAGTTAGTAGGCGACTCACCTTCTTTTTTCGCGGTTGTGTAAAACAAAGCCACGACAGCAATCGCCAATATTTTCGTTAAAAACATCTTCCCACCTCATAATTATTATTGCCTAGGCTAGAATTTAACTAGCAACGGTAAGGCATGATATTCGATAATAAGTCATTATTGTAGTTTTTAATAACGGAGTATGGCGTGATAAAACCCTTAAAAATCATACTGTCAATCGTGGCTAGCTTAGTTTTTTTAGTCATGATTTTGGTCGGTGCGGCTACTTTTTTAATCGATCCTAATAGTTTTAAACCTGAAATTACTACCGCAGTTAAAAATAAAATAAACCGTAATTTGGTGATTGAGGGCGATATAAAACTCGCTTTTTTCCCCGTGTTAGCGATAACAACAGGAAAAATAACACTGAGTAATGCGACAGGTTTTGAGCATCAAGCCTTTGCGACTTTAGAAGAAAGTCATATCAGCATTGCATTATTACCGTTGTTATCGGAAAAGATTGAAGTCAGTGGAATTGTTTTACAAGGTCTTGTTCTGAATCTGACAAAAAATCAGCAGGGTATTAATAATTGGGATGATTTAGTGAAGCCTAACACGTCCTCTCTTGTTAGCCCCGCTACCTCGCCACAACAACTCACTACCACTAACGCTGCATTAGGCACGTTTGCTATCGGTGCTTTAACCCTAGTTGATGCACAAATTAACTGGAAAAATACCCACACTGGCAAAAATACGCTGATAAAAGACTTAAATTTGACCACAGATAAAGTTATTTTTGATCAGCCTGTGACCGTTGATTTGGCTTTTGTTAGCGTGAATGCTGGCACTCAAATGACCGATACGGTGAAGCTAACCACCTCATTTACCATCAATAAACAACTGAATACGGTGGCGTTAAATCACAGTAATTTGCAAGTCACCGCAACGGGTGAAACTGTCCCTAATAAATCATTAACCGCTCAACTCACTATTGTCGATGCCGCTGCCTCATTACCCTCACAATCATTTAAGGTCACTGGTTTACAACTTAAAACAGGTGATTTAACAGTTGATGCCGTGTTATCGGGGAATTATTTAAATGAAAATGCAGTTTTTCAAGGTGCAGTGAGTATCGCGTCCTTTAGCCCTGCTAAGCTGATGAAAGATTTTGCTATTAAAGCCCCCGTGATGCGTGATGCAACTGCGCTAAATAAGCTGGCAATTAGTTTTGATGCAAGTGCGACCAAAGCATCGTTGAACGTGCAGAATTTAGTGATTAACCTTGATGATGCGTTAATTAAAGGCTCAACGAGCATTAACAATTTTGCTGCGCCTGCCATTACATTTAATTTGGCAGTGGACACGCTGGATGTGGATCGTTATTTACCACCTGTTGAAAAAACTAAAAAACCGATTACTAGCCCGACAATTGCCTTAACCGCTGGCGCATCAAGCATACCTGTAGAGACGCTCAGAAAGCTCAATGCTAACGGTGATTTAACAATAGCGACACTCAAAGTGAACGAGTTGAATTTACAAGATGTACATTTTCATTTAGCGGCTAAAGATGGCGTAGTGACGACCGCGCAAACCATCAAGCAATTTTATCAAGGCGACTATGCAGGTAATTTGACGATGGATGTGCGTAATGCACAACCTGTTTTAGCCATTAATGAAAAGCTCAGTCATGTTCAAATTGATCCGTTATTAAACGACTTTAGAGGTAAAGCCACCATTACAGGCACGCTAGATGCGGCAGCGCAACTACAAGGACGCGGCAATACAGCGGCTGAATTGAAAGCCTCGCTGAATGGTTATTTAAAGTTTTTATACAAGGATGGCGCAATTATTGGCTTCAATTTGCAAAACATAATCGACAAAGGTAAATCGTTACTCAAAGGTACAGAGCCAGTAGCAGATAATAATGAGCAAACCCCATTTTTTGCTATCAGCGGCGCGGCTGCTATTCAAAATGGCTTAATGTTCAATAATGATTTACTGATAAAAACCGCTAAAGTACAAGCGACAGGTAATGGCACAGCCAATCTTGTCAATGAGCAGTTAAACTACAAGCTCACGGTTAATTTACTAAAAGAAAAAGCCACCGCTACAGAGCCAGATCGGTTTCACGCCATGCCTGTTGTTGTGAATGTTGGTGGTACGTTTAGCAATCCGACCTATAATCTGGATGTTAGTGCGTTACTTACTGAAAAAACCAAAGAAAGAGTAGAAACTGTCATCGAAACGCTCAAAACCGATGAAAATAAAGCTAAAGTAGAAAAAGTCTTGGATAATCTTAAACCAGAAGATAAGGAAAAGCTGAAAACATTAGCCCCAAAATTGGGTAAATTATTTAAAAAATTGTTTTAAGCCAGCATGACACCGACTCATTTTCAACAGCAGATACTCACTTGGTTTGATGCTCAGGGGCGTAAAGACTTGCCGTGGCAACAGGACATCACACCGTATCGGGTTTGGTTGTCGGAAATCATGTTGCAACAAACTCAAGTCAGCACTGTTATTCCTTATTTCAACGCGTTTGTTGACAAGTTTCCTAGCTTAGACAGTTTAGCGAATGCGACCATTGATGAAGTATTGCCGTATTGGTCAGGTTTGGGGTATTACGCTCGCGCTCGTAATCTGCATAAAACAGCGCAGTTTATTTATCAGCAACAGCGTTTTCCTGACACTTTGGCAGAGTTGATAGCATTAGCAGGTATTGGGCAATCGACAGCGGGTGCAATTTTAAGCATTGCTTTTAATAAAAGTCATCCCATACTAGACGGCAATGTTAAACGCGTATTGACACGCTATAAAGCCATTGAGGGTTGGACGGGTGACAGTCAAATCAATAAAAAATTGTGGGCAATTAGTACCGAATTAACGCCTATTGAACGCTGTGCCGATTACACGCAAGCCATGATGGACTTAGGCGCGATACTCTGCACCCGCAGTAAACCAGCGTGTGCAGACTGTCCACTGACTAGCCATTGTTTAGCAAGAATCAACGGCACGGTTGCGTTACTGCCCACACCAAAACCTAAAAAAATATTGCCTGTTAAACAAGTGATTTTTTTATTATTGAGCAATGATAGCCAGCAAATTTTTTTAGAAAAAAGACCGCCAACAGGCATTTGGGGCGGCTTGTGGAGCTTGCCTGAATTTGACAGTGTCGAATCGGCTCATGATTGGTGTTTAAGTAAAAATATGGCGATTGCGAGTCAACAACTATTACCGACTTCGCGCCATACATTTTCTCATTATCATCTCGACTACACGCCGTTAGCAATACACACTAACAGTTCGACAAATTTTGTGATGGAAGCCAATCAAAGTCTTTGGTATAACGCTGACCACAATGTAGGTTTAGCAACTCCGATTAAACACTTATTACAACAATACAACAGCGAGAATTAACATGACGAGACGAGTAAATTGCGTAAAATTGGGTAGAGAAGCCGATGGTTTAGATTTCCCCCCATTTCCAGGTGAAAAAGGGATCGAAATATTTGAAAAAATCTCTAAATCAGCATGGCAGCAATGGCTAGGTAAACAAACCATGTTGATTAATGAAGAAAAGTTAGCTAGCTTTGATCCTAAAGCGCGTGCGTATTTAGCAGAAGAAAGAACTAAATTTCTGTTTGAAGGCAATAATGAAATGCCTGAAGGCTATATACCACCAGCGGGCTAATTAGTTGCAGATAGTTTTTTATTTGTTATAAAAATGTAATAGCTTTTATTCGGAGATACTCGATGTTTGAACTTGATAGATCTTTTTCCCAATACGATGCCAAAACTGGATTAACAGAATGGTACGTCAGTGCAAGAGAAGGTGTTTATGGCTCTTATCCTACTAAGGAAAAGGCAGCTGAAGTACTCAAAATTTTTATTGAACACCAAAAAAAAATTAAGGATGATGGCGGACGAAAGAGTGGCAAAACTAACATCGCATTAAATCTCGCGCCTAAGGAGTTTTCCCTAAATACTAACTATATGAAAAAAGATGATAAATGGTCGAAAAGGTAAAGTTAGCATCGAGTTATTACTATTGTCCTCAAAGAGAATTGCAATGAGCAGTATTGTTTTAAAAGTGCAGGAACTTCGCCCCCTGCACACATGGAGGTATTTCTGAATAACGAATATAACGCGGCGGCAATCGAAGTATTAAGCGGCTTAGAACCTGTACGCAAACGACCGGGGATGTACACCGATACCACGCGTCCGAATCATCTAGTACAGGAAGTTGTGGATAACAGCGTCGATGAAGCAATGGCAGGGTTCGCCAAAGTCATCGACGTGGTGTTGTACAAAGACGGTTCAGTCTTAGTAAAGGACGATGGGCGCGGAATGCCTGTCGATATGCACCCCGAACAGGGCATGACAGGCGTGGAAGTTATTTTGACTCAACTTCATGCGGGTGGGAAATTTTCTAATAAAAACTATCAGTTTTCAGGCGGTCTGCACGGTGTGGGTGTGTCTGTTGTTAATGCGCTATCAGCCCAGCTTGATATAGAAGTTAAACGTAACGGCAAAGTCTACAGTATGCGTTTTGCCGATGGTGAAAAGCAAACAGAACTCACCGAAATCGGTACCGTTGGTAAAAACAACACAGGCACATCCGTCAGATTTTTACCCAATGAAAAGTATTTTGATTCTGCTAAAATTTCCGTTACCAAACTCAAACAAGTATTACGCGCCAAAGCCGTGTTATGCCCACGGTTAAAAATCACCCTCAGCATTGACCAAACCGATGAAAGCTATGAATGGGTTTACCAAGACGGCTTAAAAGGCTATTTACTCGATCGCCTCGGTGATATTGAATACTTTCCAGAGCAGCCGTTCATGGGCAACATGGCAACAACGCACGAAACCGCAGAATGGGGTGTGGTGTGGGCAATAGAAAACCCGTCTGAAATACTCAATGAAAGTTACGTTAATTTAATTCCGACTGCCCAAGGCGGTACGCACGTCAACGGCTTACGCGCAGGACTTACCGAAGCCATGCGTGAATTTTGCGATATTCGTAGTATTTTGCCGCGTGGTGTGAAAGTCGCCCCCGAAGATGTCTGGGAAAATTGCCATTTTGTGTTGGCAGTCAAACTGGAAGACCCGCAATTTTCAGGACAGACCAAAGAACGACTCAGTTCGCGGGAATGTGTGGCGTTTGTGTCGGGTGTGGCAAAAGACAGCTTTAGTTTATGGCTGAATCAAAACCCCACCGAAGGCGAAAAAATCGCCGAAATTATTATTAACAGTGCGCAAAAACGCTTACGTTCCAATAAAAAAATCATCCGCAAACGCATCACCGCAGGCCCTGCATTACCTGGAAAACTGGCCGATTGTTCCGCGCAAGACATTAACCGCACCGAATTATTTTTAGTCGAAGGTGATTCCGCAGGTGGTTCCGCCAAACAAGCCCGCGAGCGGGATTTTCAAGCCATCATGCCGTTACGCGGTAAAATTTTAAATACTTGGGAAGTGGAATCCACTCAAGTGATGGCTTCACAAGAAGTTCACGATATTGCGGTTGCCTTAGGCATAGAACCAGGATCCAGCGATTTACAAAATCTACGCTACGGCAAAGTGTGTATTTTGGCGGATGCCGATTCGGATGGTAATCACATTGCCACGCTGATATGCGCATTGTTTTATCAACACTTTAACGCGCTAGTGCGTGAGGGTCATGTGTTTGTCGCCATGCCGCCGTTATATCGGATTGATGTCGGTAAACGGGTGTTTTATGCCTTGGATGAAGCCGAGCGTTTAGGCGTACTGGATAGAATTAAGGCGGAAAAACTCAAAGGGAAAATTAACGTGCAACGCTTTAAAGGCTTGGGCGAAATGAACCCTAGCCAATTGCGCGAAACCACTATGAACCCTGACACCCGTCGTTTAGTGCAACTTACCATTAGCGATGATGATGAAACCAGCGCACAGCTCGATTTATTACTAGCAAAAAAACGCGCTCCAGACCGAAAAGCGTGGTTGGAATCACGCGGTAATTTGGCAGATGTCGTTTGATTGGTAGAGCTAACGTACAATAAAATGATATCGTTGGTGGTGAGCCATTCGACAAGCTCATGAGAGCCTTGTCGAACCACATTCACACTTCGACAAGCTCAGTGCGAACGGTTTTGTAATCATTTTATTGGTAGTGGGTTAAATCTGTGATGATAGATTAAAATCACGGGCAGAATAAAATCACACTTACCTAAAAGACCTTATGAGCTGCTATAGCCAAAGCAAAATAAAATGATTTAAAAGAGCTGAGAGAACAGTGTATCAGTGGAGCAGT
>SHZH01000053.1 GCA_009692385.1 Gammaproteobacteria bacterium
GCGCGGTATATCAGCTATCATTTTGCTTCCAATTTTGCACCCCGTTTAACCGGCGTGAACGGCTCAATATGTTTAATTATCCTTTTAGTTCCATCTGGAAAAAATTCTATAAGTGTATCGTTCTCAATTTCGAGAACGCTACTTCCTGAAGCGAGAGCTTGCCAATAGGCTTGCTTTATCGCAAGTTCTGCAAGCTCTGGAATTTTTTGTTCTAGGTAATCAATCACTTTTTCATTATGTGTCATAATTCTCTCACAACCGGTAGAAATTCTCCTCCGGTTCAATCCTTATTTAAGTCCAATTAAAATCCGTCCAAACGCGAGTAATTGTTCGACCCGGTGCTCAATAATATACTTTAATTGTTCAAGATTTAATTCTCGGTATTCATGGATAGCTAGATTTCTGAAGCCGACCATTTTCTTTAAATCGTCTGATAATTCTTTTGAAATAATATCGCGCTCCCTTAAAACAGTAAAAATTTCTCGGTATTCTTTAGGCATACCTAATTTTTTTTCACGAATAAGTCGTTGCCCCATATTAATACATTGTTCACAGGCACGTTCAATATTTAACACAATAGAATCTTGACGCAAAATATCTCGTTCAATATCACCGTCACATTTCGCATATTCTTCACGAATACGCTTGATGCATCGCTCCATGCTAGCAAATTTATTTAGCAATATATCATCCATAGACACTTCCTCGGGCAATTATTTCTTCAACGTGAGGCTTCCGAAACTCGCGAAAATCCATGGCACTAGAATAAATAAAATCCTCGTACATTTCGCACGTCATGCGATCAAAGGCTGAGATGCGCTTCGCTGTTTTTAAAATTTCTTCTTGAAAGATAGTATTGACGTAACGTAATTCTATTAAATCAACGTCTCTCCCTAAGAGCATTGAAAGTTTAACCGTTATATTTAGTTGAAAATCATAATCAATTTTATTTTGACATAACACCGCGATATCGACATCACTCTCTTGCGTAGCGTAACCTGTGGCAAATGAACCAAACAAGTAAATACCTTGAAGATCGGGAAGCATCTCGTGAAGGCATTTAATAATGATCTGAGTATCTATTGCTGTCATGGTATATAAGTATATTATATATCTTCAATTCTCGCTATTTTTTGGCTTAATAGTCTCCCAACGACGGCAACTTGGACATTGCCAAGTGAGTTTCTTGCCAGAATAACCACAATGTTCGCATTGATAATGACCTTCTTGAGACGTTAAGGCTTCGCTAGTGTCTGTCTGGTCGATATATTTTGCTATTAGGGATTTCGAGCGAATACTATTGGGTGCTGCTTTAACGGCGAGATCTAAATAATTTTTAATTTCAGAAAGCGAGAGGCGTTGGCGCGATTCTTCAACTAATTCACAATAATATTGAGCAATACGGTGACTGACATTTTCACCCTGTTCCTGTAATTGTTGCGCCACGGTCAGTGCCGCTTGCCAATCTTTTTCCCGTTCATAAATATCCAGTAAGTAGTACAATGCGGCGACGCGATGTGGCTTACCGGCTTCAACGACTTCTTGAAATAAACGCTCGGCGCGATCGTGCACGCCAGCCGCCATATAGTCGCACCCTAATTCCATCAGGATCTCTACGCGTAAGATTTTGTCTAAATTAGCACGCGTAAGAAGATTTTGGTGAATACGGATCGCGCGATCGGTTTCACCGCGGCGACGAAATAAACTACCTAGGGCGAAGTGCATCTCAATCGTATCACTATCAACTTCAAGCATGCGGATGAAAACATCAACCGCTTTGTCAGGTTGTTCGCTTAATAGATAATTTAAGCCAATAAAATAATCTTTTGAAACCGTTTGGTTACGACGCCGTTTGCGACGCAAAATGCGCCGACCGATTAAATAACCGATTAATAAGCCAAGACAAAAGAAAAGAAATATTTTCATTTAGTTAGTTTAAACTGGGCTCTGATTGCGCCGCTTATAGCTTTAACAAACACTAATAACATTGCAATAAATAGTCCGATAATAAAAGAAAGTATAATCATGCTAACCAGCGAGATACTTGGCTTTGCGTTCATTACAATGATCGGTGCAACCGCAGTAGGCACCAATGAATCTATTTTCTGATTGAGTTGGTTCATGGTTTGCTTAAATTGAATCACATTCTGTAGAATTTGTGACTGACTGATCAAATTCAAATAGGTTTCGCGTGTACTGACCATCATCGCCATTTTCTGATCAACATTATTAATTGGATTTCCACTATAGGATTTTAGCAACTCTCCCACTTTTTCAAGCTTGGGTACTTCAGTTTCCATCAGTGCTATACTGGTCTTACTGGCTATCAGCAAGGAATCCATCATAGGACGTTCTTGTTGAGCTATTTGTTGCACGATTGATTGCGTAGCCTCTTGAAATAAAGTTAAATCTTTGGGGGTTCCTTTATATTCGAGGTAGATCCTACTGCTCGGCGTCTCTGCTTGATCTTTCACCTGCTCAAATGAAGTTTGTGCCGAAAAATTTGTCTCAAATTGAATTTCATTAAATGTTGGATGTGTCGCTTTATATTGTGCCATAAACCGCGGTAAATAAAGATTACCCACCGCACTGATCACTTGCGTATTACCTTGCAATAAAAATTGTTTCCCATCTAGGTAATAGGATGCCAATTGCACGGGTTGACGATACATATAGTACTTTTCAGAATGACTCCATCCCGCATAGACTCCACCCAAGATCGTAATAATTAATACGGTATAAATAAATAACTTGCGATGCTTATACAGCATCACAATTAAATCCATTAGGCTATATTCTTGAGTATCGTCTGGTTGCATTGGTGTATTGGCCATTGTCATAGTCCTTACTAAAAATTTTTAAATTTTACGCTGCTGCTGAAACTTCGCCATTCACTTGCTCACGCAACTCTTTACCCGGTTTAAAATGCGGTACATATTTTGCAGCGAGATGCACTTGCTCACCGGTTTTTGGATTACGCCCAATCCGCTGCTTACGATAATGCAATGAGAAGCTTCCAAAACCACGAATTTCGACTCGACAACCTGATTCGAGCGCCTTGATCAGGCGCTCAATGATCAGCTTAATTGCTTCATCAATATCACGATGCGGCAAATGCGGATAGCTATTCGCAATTTGCTGGATCAGCTCTGATTTAGTTATCGCTTCAGACATAATATTCTTCAGTAATTACTCGTTATTCATTTTGCCTTTCAACAAGTCACCAAATGTTGCATTGGGCACACTACTTTGCTTTAATTCTTGCAAAACCGTTTTTTGATCTTGTTGTTCTTTCGCTTTAATCGATAAGCTCACGATCCGAGTTTTCTTATCTACGCCCATCACTTTAGCGGAGATCTCTTCACCGGCACGAATAAACTCATGTGGATCAGTCACTTTTTCTTGGCTCAAATCAGATATTTTAATTGAACCTTCGATTTCATGACCTAGATCAACCGACACTTCTTTATCGCCAATCACGGTAACAATACCAGTGACAATTGAACCTTTCGGATGTTGTTCTGCATACGCTGCAAAATGGTTAGGTGTTAATTGTTTAATTCCTAATGAAATGCGTTCGCGCTCCGAGTCAATGGCCAATACGACCGCCTCAACTTCTTGACCTTTTTTGAAATCTTTTACGGCTTCTTCACCCGTTTTATCCCATGACAAATCGGATAGATGCACTAAACCATCGATACCGCCCGCTAAACCGACAAAAATACCAAAATCAGTAATCGATTTAATTTGACCTTTCAAGACTTCGCCCATTTTGTGAATGGCTGAGAACTCATCCCACGGATTAGGAATACATTGTTTCAAACCTAAGGAGAAACGACGACGCTCTTCATCAATTTCCAGTACCATCACTTCAACGTCTTGGCCGACGTTCACGATTTTATTTGGATTAATATTTTTGTTCGTCCAATCCATTTCTGACATGTGAACTAAACCTTCAACACCATTATCGATTTCCACAAAGCAACCGTAATCAGTGATCGTGGTGACTTTACCAAATAAACGTGAGCCCACTTGGTAACGGCGTGCTAGATCAGACCACGGATCGCTGCCCAATTGTTTCATGCCAAGTGATACTCGATTTTTTTCGCGATCATATTTCAAAATTTTGACATCGATCTCATCGCCAACATTCAACATTTCGCTTGGATGCTTGATACGTTTCCATGACATGTCGGTGATATGTAATAAACCGTCGACACCACCCAAATCAACAAATGCGCCGTAATCAGTGAGGTTTTTCACCACCCCTTTGATTTCGCTGCCTTCTTGCATATTTTCGAGCAATGATTGACGCTCAGCGCCACTTTCAGCTTCGATCACAGCGCGACGTGACACCACTACGTTATTACGTTTTTGATCAATTTTAATTAATTTCAAATCAATCAGATGACCTTCAAGATGCGTTGTATCACGCAACGGACGCACATCGATCAATGAACCGGGTAAAAATGCTTTAATATCATCTAAATCAACGGTAAAGCCACCTTTTACTTTCGCAACAATAATACCTTGGATAATTGCATTATCTTCATGAGCTTTAATTAAACGGCGCCATGTTTCTGCACGTTTTGCTTTATCACGTGACAGAATTGTTTCACCAAAACCATCTTCTAATTTTTCAATCACAACTTCGACTTCATCACCGGGTTGTACAGTTAATTCGCCTTGGGCATTTAAAAACTGCACTAAGGGGATCACGCCTTCAGATTTTAATCCGGCATTCACCACAATGTGATCGTTAGTAATGCGGACAATCTTGGCGGTAATTAAAGTACCGGGAGAGAGTTGTTGATTGCTCATGCTTTCTGCAAATAGATCGGCGAAATTTTCGCTCATGTTGTTACCTTTAGTTTTTTTCGTACGTTAGTTAAAATTCCAATCATCGATCGTTGCGATCAGTGATTGGGTGTCTGTTCTAGATAAGATGTTGGTCGCGAACTTTCTGCATCACTAATTGAAACGTTTCTTCAATATTCAGCGCTGTCGTATCGATCAAGATCGCATCGACTGCAGGCTTAAGGGGTGCCGTGGCTCGTTCCTCATCTCGGGTATCCCGCTTATTTAAAGCGTCTAGAACGGTGGGCAGATTAACATCAATTCCTTTACTTTTCAACTCATTATAACGTCTACGGGCGCGCTCATCCGGATCAGCGGTCATAAACAGTTTTAACGGTGCATCGGGAAAGATGACCGTTCCCATATCTCGACCATCCGTCACCAAGCCTGAAGCTTGGCGAAAGGCACGTTGTCGTTCTAATAATGCTTGGCGTACCAAGGGTTTGGCTGAGATAATCGAGCTTGCCTGAGTGACCTCAGGCGTTCGAATAGCCGCCGTCACATCCGTTAAACCACACTTTATTTGGCTTTCAATGCCATTATTCACACTAAACTCTACAGTTAATTGTTGTGCTAAAATGACTAATTGCTCGTCTTGATCAAAAGAAACCTGCTGTTCGATAGCAGTCCACGCTAACACGCGATAGAGAGCACCACTGTCTAAATAATGCCAACCCAATTGTTTAGCTAGCATTTGACTAATCGTACCTTTGCCGGTACCGCTTGGGCCATCGATTGTAATTACCGGGATCATATTAGGCATGTTGTTTCCGAAATTGTTCCATAAATCTTACTAATGCTTCGACACCTGCCAGCGTCATCGCATTATATAAACTTGCGCGAATACCACCAACACTGGAATGACCTTTTAAACCTAATAGATCCGCTTGCGCGGCAGCGACAACAAATTCAGCCTCCAGCTCACGCGTTGGCAAATTAAAACTGACATTCATTTGTGAGCGATACTCGGGTGCCACCGCATTATTATAAAAATGATGGGTATCAATATAGTTATATAAAAGATGTGCTTTCTGTGCATTATTTTCCATCATGCTCGGCACTCCGCCTTGTTGTTGCGTCCATTTCAACATTAAATTCATGATGTAAATGGCGTAGGTCGGCGAGGTATTGTATAACGATTGATTTTTAACTTGGATACGATAATCAAACATACTGGGCGTGTAAGAAAACGGTTCGCTCAGTAAATCTTTATGAACGATCACCACGGTCACGCCGGCTTGTCCTAAATTTTTCTGGGCCGACGCAAAAATTACACCAAATTTTTTAACATCATAATCACGTGACAAAATACATGATGTCATATCGGCGACGATGGGCACTGCTATTTTTGGGGTGTTGGCTAATTCTACGCCTAATAAAGTTTCATTAGGGGTGTAATAAAAATAACGTGCTTTAGGATTTAACTGCCACTGTGCCTGGTCGGGGACGCTCAACAATTTTTCTGCCGTCACACGTGCGACAACACTCAATTTACCGTAGCGAGTGGCTTCATCATAAGCACTTTGTGACCACGCTCCGGTAATGAGATAATCAGCGTGTGAATTTTGTGCCAACAAATTCATCGGCACCATCGCAAATTGCGTACGCGCACCACCAGCTAAAAATAAAACATGATAATCGGATGGGATCTGCATTAACTGCCGGATCAGTTCTTCCGTTTCGTCGCGCAATTGCATAAATTGCTTGCTACGATGACTGACTTCCATCACCGACATGCCCGTGTTTTGCCAGTTGAACAGTTCGGCTTGCGCAATGCTTAAAACCGACTCCGGCAGCATAGCAGGACCTGCACCAAAATTAATCGGCCGCGACATTATTCGCCCTCGCCTTCACCCAGATCATCAATCGCCACAATCGGTTGCAAACCAATGAGTGCTTCTTCATCAGACAAACGTATTAAACGTACGCCTTGCGTATTACGACCCACACTCGACACTTCGGCCGCATGAATGCGTACTAAGGTACCCTGGTCAGTAATCAACATCAGCTGATCTTCATCGCGTACTTGCACCGCACCAACCACCTTACCGTTACGTTCGGAAACTTGGATCGAAATCATACCCACTCCGCCGCGACCGGTTGCACGGTATTCATCGAGCGAAGTGCGTTTTCCAAAACCATGTACTGTCGCTGTTAAAATATCACCTTCAGGTTGCACCACATTTAAAGCAATGACTTTTTGATCATCACGTAAAGTAATACCACGCACGCCACGAGCGGTACGTCCCATTTCGCGGACATCGCTTTCATGGAAGCGGATCACTTTCCCACCATTAGAAAATAACATAATGTCCTGGTTTCCATCGGTTAACGCAGCGCCGATCAACTCATCACCCTCAACCAGCTCCATCGCAATAATGCCGTTAGAACGTGGCCGTGAGAAATTAGGCAAGGCCACTTTTTTCACGGTACCACTGGCGGTTGCAAAAAATACGAACTTATCTTCACTGAAATCTTTGATCGGTAAGATGGTATAAATACACTCGCCCTCAGCTAAAGGTAAAATGTTAACGATTGGTTTACCGCGCGCAGTACGACTGCCTTGTGGTAATTGATAGGTTTTCAACCAATAGACTTTACCCTGACTGGAGAAACACAAAATCGTATCATGGGTATTAGCAATAATTAACGCTTTAATAAAATCTTCGTCTTTTACCGTCGTCGCTGATTTACCTTTACCACCACGATGTTGCGCTTGATACGTATCGAGCGGCTGAGTTTTCACATAACCTTGATGCGACAAGGTCACCGCCAGATCTTGCTGGGTGATCAGATCTTCGGTCGTCAGATCTTCCTGACTTTCCATAATTTGCGTGCGCCTTGCATCACCAAACTGCGTTTTGATATCCAGTAATTCTTGTTTGATCACCGCCATTAAGCGGGTGTGACTCCCCAAAATTTCTAATAATTCACCAATGTAGGTGATCATTTCTTTGTATTCTTGTAAGATCTTATCTTGTTCTAAACCCGTTAAACGATGTAAACGTAAATCTAAAATAGCTTGCGCTTGTTGTGGTGATAAATGATAACCCGCGCTGGTAAAACCATACTCTACAGGTAACTCATCAGGACGGCAGGCAGATGCTCCGGCACTTTCCAACATGTTTGCCACTACACCAGCTTGCCACGCTTGCCCTAATAATTTAGTTTTAGCTTCGGCTGGATTTGCTGATTTTTTAATAAGTTCAATCACGGCATCAATATTCGCTAGCGCGATACCTAAACCTTCTAAAATATGCGCTCGTTCACGTGCTTTACGTAATTCATAAACCGTACGACGGGTTACCACTTCTTGACGATGGCGAATAAAGCATTCTAAAATTTGCTTGAGATTTAACAGACGGGGTTGCTGATCGACCAAGGCAACAAAATTAATACCGAACACGTTTTGCATCGGTGTTAAGTTATACAAATTATTGAGGATCACTTCCGCTGATTCGTTTCTGCGCAGTTCAATCACCATGCGCATTCCGTCTTTGTCCGACTCATCACGCAGTGCAGTAATGCCTTCAATTTTTTTCTCTTTAACCAGTTCGGCAATTTTCTCTAACAATTTAGCTTTGTTAACTTGATACGGCAATTCAGTCACAATAATGCTATTTTTATCGGTTTTCTCATCCACTTCAATATTGGCTTTAGCACGCACATAAATACGACCACGCCCGGTGCGATAGGCTTCGACAATACCTGCACGACCATTAATAATCGCCGCCGTCGGAAAATCCGGTCCGGGAATATAAGTCAGCAATTGATCGATAGTCAGTTCAGGATCAGCAATCAAGGCCACGCAAGCGTCGATCACTTCATTTAAATTGTGCGGTGGAATGTTGGTTGCCATGCCGACTGCGATCCCTGATGAACCGTTAACTAATAAATTAGGTATACGTGCAGGTAACACGGAAGGAGCAAATTCAGTGCCATCATAATTCGGTACAAAATCCACGGTTTCTTTGTCTAGATCTTCGAGTAGGGCATGAGCATATTTCGCCATCCGAACTTCAGTATAACGCATCGCCGCTGCATTATCGCCATCAACCGAACCGAAGTTTCCTTGACCGTCGACAATCAAATAACGCATCGAAAAGGGCTGCGCCATGCGGACAATCGTATCATACACGGCCGTGTCACCATGTGGATGGTATTTACCAATCACATCACCGACGACGCGCGCTGATTTTTTATAGGCTTTATTCCAGTCGTTATTTAGTTCATGCATCGCAAATAATACGCGACGATGCACTGGTTTTAAACCATCACGCACATCGGGTAGCGCACGTCCAACAATGACGCTCATCGCATAATCTAGGTAAGATTGTTTTAGTTCTTGTTCGAGACTAACTGATTGGATTTCGCGTACTGGCGTGTCGTGTGTATCGGTCATGAAAATCGTTCCTTAATGGACTAAATTTAATCGAGAAATCTTATCATAAAAGCCGTAGAAATCATAGGTAATATTGATATGTAGGGGCATGCTGCGCATGCCCTCGCCGGGGTCTGTTTGTGCCTCATGGGCACGCTGCGCGTGCCCTTTCCTCATGCCTGTTTATTTTTGGGCACGCGCCGCGTGCCCCTACAAATGTACGTTATAATAGCCAAAAATAGAGAGATATTTATGTCCAATATTGATGCTCAAGAAGTCGCAAAATTCGATGCCATCGCCGCTCAGTGGTGGGATGTAAACGGTGACTTTAAATCTTTACATGCCATCAATCCCTTACGCCTAGAATTTATGAGTAAACATATTTCATTAAGCAATAAAACAGTACTTGATGTCGGTTGTGGCGGCGGCATTTTAAGCGAAAGTATGGCGCAATTAGGTGCCCAGGTTACAGGCCTTGACATGAGCGCCAGCGTGCTTGACGTAGGGCGCCTTCACTTACTAGAAAGTAAGCTTGAGATCAACTATCAACAATGTACGGTCGAAGATTTTGCGCATAACCATCCTGAACAATTTAATGTCGTCACCTGTATGGAATTATTAGAGCATGTCCCCGATCCAGAATCGGTGGTACGTAGCTGTGCCCAGCTACTCAAACCCAAAGGCGCTCTTTTTTTCTCAACGATTAACCGTAACCCTAAAGCGTATTTACAAGCCGTTGTCGGCGCTGAATATCTCTTAAAATTACTGCCCAAAGGCACGCATGATTATGCTAAGTTCATCCGCCCTTCAGAGCTCGCACGCTGGGCACGTAATGCAGGTTTAACCGTAAAAGTCATGCAAGGCATGACGTATAACCCCCTCACCAAAGTATATTCGTTATGTGAAAGCATTGACGTTAATTATTTAATGTATTGCGTAAAAGAATTGTAGGGGCACGCTGCGCGTGCCCTTTTGGGCGTTTTTTGATATTCATGGGCACGCGCAGCGTGCCCCTACCAGGAATTATATGAACAAATTAGCTGTATTATTTGATCTCGATGGTACTTTATTCGATACCATGCCCGACTTCGTGTATATTTTTAATCTTATGTTAGAAAAACGTGGGCGGTCTAATATAACCGATTTAGATAGTTTTCGAGTCATTATCTCGAAAGGCAATGCCGCTATGATCGAAAACGCCTTGGGTTTAAATGAGCAACATCCCGAATTTAAAACTATTTCCGATGAGTTTGTTAAGCATTATGTCGAAATTCGCGGCCGTTATTCAAACTTATTTGTTGGCTTTAACAAAGTTTTTACCGAGCTGGATAACAAACATATTTCCTGGGGGATCGTTACCAACCGAATGGAGGCGAATATTGCACCCTTCTTAAAAAATTTCGATTTACACGATCGCGCTCACTGTTTAGTCGGTGCCGATACCGTCGGTCGTGGCAAACCGCATCCTGACTCACTCTTACATGCCGCCAAGCTGCTGCATGTTCAACCCGAACATTGTTTTTATGTCGGTGATTTTTCAACGGATATTATTGCTGCGAAAGCAGCGGGGATGAAGTCAGTGGCAGTCGCCTGGGGTTATCATGGTGGCTTAGTTGATATGCAGTCGTGGGAGCCGGATTATATTATTGATACGCCAGAAGAGTTATTGAAAATTGTAAAAACGTAGGGGCATGCTGCGCATGCCCATGAATAACAAAACAGCTAAACTGGCACGCGCAACGTGCCCCTACCTCAATCCCAAATTACTCTTGCAGAACTTCACGCATGGTCAATTTCATCCGACCATTGCGATCAACTTCTAACACTTTAACA
>SHZH01000001.1 GCA_009692385.1 Gammaproteobacteria bacterium
TAGAACAAACTCGTAGTGAATACGCAACATCCTTAGGAATAGATTTTGTTGAGTATTACAAAGCAGGATACCAATTTGTGATCGCTGGTTTAGAAATAGAATATCGAAAACCACTTGGATATAAAACAGAGTTTTACATCACAGTATTTACCAAAAGTTTCGACAAAAATAGAATGGATTTTTCGCAAGAGATCCGCCGTAAGTCAGATGATAAATTGATGGCGACGGCCATGGTACATGTAGCGTGTATTGATATCAAAACAAGAAAGTCGTGTATGCCAGATATGTTGAGTCAGATCCTTGAAAAGGAAACTATAGCAGCTGCAATAACAGATCAGGGTAAGTGATGCTTTTTATTGGTATAGTCGATTATACAACGGTCGGTTCAACGATTGCCCAACGACGTATTAGTGAACTGGGTGGAATTACTGGCGATCACCCTGAGTTCGCCGTGCATTCTATTCCTTTCAAAAAATACCGTGACGCCATTGTTAACAATGATGTGGAGTTAGAAGCGGAACTTATAAAGGAGTCGATTGCCAATTTAAACAAGCTGGATGTGGATTTCATCATCATACCTGCGAATACACCGCATTATCTTTATGATGAATTTAGTAAGGACTCAAAAGCACCCATTTTAAATTTAATTGATATCACCGTTGCTGAATGTCAGCGCCTAGGTTTAAAGAAAGTCGTTGTTCTTGGGACTAAAAAAACCATGACCGGTGGTCTGTATGCAAAGAAATTGGTGGTGCAAGGTATACAGGCTGTGATCCCATCTGGCGATGTGTGTGACAGCCTTGATGACTACATCATGGAAGATTTGATCCCAGGAAAAATTAATAATGCACGACGCACAGAGATCTTGCAGCACGTTAATCAACTGGATTGTGACGGATTAATTTTAGGTTGTACCGAATTACCAGAGGTATACAATTCATTGGATTTTAATGGTAAGCCCGCTATTGATACGACACGTTTAATTGCAGAAAAGGCATTTGATATCGCGATGAATCATCGACATGATCTTTTATGAATATTCCAGTTAGAGTGTTTGAATAAACGTGAATTTCATGCGCTTTTTGTTTTCGTTGTAGATGTTTAGAACTACCCTAAGACTATTGTCGGCTTGGCACTTCGTGCCGTAAGCCGACCTACACTTTGATTTGAAGCTTAAGCAGTGTATGGAACAAGGCTTATATGTTTAGCCGTAAATAATAGCGATCACTTTTTCCTGACGGGAGTTTAGCTGGCCGCGCAATTTGTCGTAGAGTTTAGTTTTGGAAATTAAGAATTCGACATATTTTTTTGATAATTCTTGTGCTGATAGTACCGTCTGCGCGAAATAAAGTAGAGATGTGTTAAACCAGCACGAGTTAATGCGGGTAGCGGTGCTAATTGCGGCGTATCATAATGAAAATCCGGCCAATTTGGCCGTTGCCAATTCCAGAGCATGAGTTATAACCCTATAGTTTATAACTCAAAATTATAGCATTTTTTGAGTTATAAAGGTATTGCTTATAACTCAAATAGGTATTACTAATGTGCTATAATCGGCGACACATAGTTTAGGGCACAAAAAACACAATGAATTCCCTGCAAATCGAACAATATTTACAATTACTCCTTAAATGGAATAAAGCCTATAACCTCACCGCGATCCGTGATCTGGAAACCATGCGCATTAAACATATTGCAGACAGTCTTGCGGTTAATCCTTATTTACATGGTGATGTTATTTTAGACGTGGGCACCGGTGCGGGTTTACCGGGCATTCCTTTGGCGATTATCAATCCTGGAAAGCACTTTATTTTACTCGATAGTAATGGCAAAAAAGTGCGATTTTTGCGTCAGGTGATCCAAGCGTTAGCATTAAAAAATGTGCAAGCAGTTCAGGCGCGCGTGGAAGAGTATCAACCAAACCAGCCAATTAGCAGCATTATTAGCCGTGCGTTTGCATCAATTTGTGATATGCTTTCGCTAACCGCGCGGTTAGCAAATGAGGAGACACAATTTCTGGCCATGAAAGGAATTGTTCCTCAAGATGAATTAGCGCACTTGCCTGAGGGATTTAAATTAATGGCTGTTCACGAATTAAAAATTCCTACATTAGATGAGCCACGTTGTTTAATAGTGATTAAAAAAGATGACACCTAATACCAAAATACTCGCTATCGCAAATCAAAAAGGCGGCGTGGGAAAAACAACCACGGCGGTTAATTTAGCCGCTTCATTGGCTGCGACTAAGCGTTGCGTGTTACTGATCGATCTCGATCCGCAAGGCAACGCTACCATGGGTAGTGGTGTCGACAAACATGAACTTACCAAAACAATTAATGAAGTGTTACTGGGCGAATGCACACTAAATGACGCGTTGTGTAAAAATTTAGAAGCAGGTTTCGATTTGCTGCCTTCGAATCGCGATCTGACCGTGGCCGAAATTGGTTTGCTTGACAGTAATGATAAAGAACAACGTTTAAAAAATGTGTTAGCGCCAATTTTAGCGAACTATGATTTTATTATTATTGATTGTCCACCGACGTTAAATATGTTGACAGTCAATGCCTTAGTTGCGGCGACAGGTGTATTAGTTCCGATGCAGTGTGAATATTATTCACTCGAAGGTTTAAGCAGTTTACTCGACACCATCGAACAAATTCGTGGTAGCGTGAATCCGACTTTAAATCTCGAAGGTATTTTGCGCACCATGTATGATGCACGCAATCGTTTGACCAATGATGTGAATAAGCAGTTACACCAGCATTTTGGTGAAAAGGTTTTTAAAACGGTGATCCCACGAAACGTGCGTTTAGCCGAAGCCCCCAGTTTTGGTAAACCGATTTTACAATATGAACGGCAATCACAAGGCGCAACGGCGTATTTGTCATTAGCCGCTGAAGTGATCCGTCGTACTGGAGTGGGAAGCATTCATGAGTAATATTAAACAACGCGGTTTAGGCAGAGATCTGGAAGCATTATTAGGTAAGCGGCCAAACCCCCATCCTAACCCTTCCCTGCAAGCAAGGAAAGAAACAGAAATTTCTAATTCAACGACTATATCTGCTGTTGAAAAAAATAATGAATTGCGTCAATTGCCGATTGAGCAATTACAACGGGGTCGTTATCAACCGCGTCGTGAATTCCCGCTGGAAAGTTTAGAAGAATTAGCTCATTCCATTCGCATGCATGGCATCATTCAGCCATTAATTGTTCGTTCCATCGGTGCGCATAAATATGAAATCGTCGCTGGTGAACGGCGTTGGCGTGCCGCACAATTAGTTGGATTAGTCCATGTTCCCAGTGTAGTGCGTGAGTTAACCGATCAAACTGCGAGTGCCTTAGCATTAATTGAAAACGTACAACGTGAAGATCTCGGCCCAATGGATGAAGCGATTGCCTATCATCGTCTGACGGATGAATTTGGTTTAACCCATCAAGAAGTATCTGATCTCATCGGCAAATCACGTGCGGCCATCAGTAATGCCTTACGGTTAATTAATCTGAACGCGGATGTTAAGAACATGTTGCAAAATGGCGACTTAGAAATCGGCCATGCCAAAGTATTATTAGCGTTAAATGGCGGTGCACAAAGTGAAGCCGCACACACAGTGGTGAATAAAAGTTTATCCGTGCGTGACACGGAGCAATTAGTCCGTCGTTGGCATCAAGCCCCTGTTTCTAAACTTACCACTCGACTCGATCCCGACACGCGTAAACTGCAAGATCAACTGTCTGAGAAACTGGGTGCCAAAGTCGAGATCCAACATGCGGGTAAAAAAGGCAAATTAGTCATTCATTACACCTCATTGGATGAATTAGATGGTATTCTTGACCATATCAAGTAGGTTCACTATTTTGCGCAATAGGGCAATGATAAGGCAATTTAACATGAGCCGCAGCATTTGCGAGCTCGATATCAGCAGTAAATAATTTAGCACCTAATTGTTGAGACAGCGTTAAGATGAGATTAACTTGCTTTGTCTAGCAGCTGATCTTTTCGCTGCCACACTGTATTGAGCCATTGTTGGAGATGGATGCGAAATTCACGGTTGTGTCGGTAGTCACCGCGCAGATCGGGAGTGATCGGGATCGTATCAACATGGACGGTGATCTTATCCATCTTGCCACGCAAAAAATCCCACATGATATTTTTACCAACAGGATAAACAATCGTAACATCAATGATCGTATCAATTTGTTTTTCAAGGGCAGCAATGATAAACGCGATACCACCGGCCTTAGGTTTCAACAAATGCTTAAAAGGTGAGTTTTGTCGTTGTTTTTTCGCTTCACTGAAACGAGTCCCTTCCACATAATTAATGAGCGTCACCGGCACTTTTTCAAAATGCTCACAGGCTTTACGGGTGGTTTCCAGATCTTCATTGCGTTTCTCCGGATGTTTTTTCAAATATGACGTGCTGTGTCGCTTCATAAATGGATAACCGAGCATCCAACAACCTTGGCCGAGAAATGGCGCATAAAGTAACTCGTGTTTCATAAAATAGCGCAATTGTGGCACATGGCGATCGAGCACTCGTTGCATAATTAAAATATCCAGACAAGAGCTATGGTTAGATATTAACAAATAAGATTTATTTTTATTAAGTTTTTCTAAACCCGTCACGGTAAATTTAGTGCTAGTCATAAGCGACATTGTCCAACGGATCGTTTCGCTCCAAATAGACGGTACATGACTTATTTTTTGCTTTAAGCTACGTCGCCAGCTAGGTATAGGCGTAATTAACCAAATGATGGATAGAAAAAAAATCCATAAACAAAGAATGACTACTGCAAGTGAATAGAGCACAGTAGCGAAAACGGCTAATAAAAATCTCAATACGTATCTCCTTAAGTAAAACTATACAATAATGTAATATCTGTTCGGTAATCGGTATTCGCCGTTAACGTTGTTCCAGGCGGGATCGTACTGTTATGCACGATTGAAAACGATAATTCTAAATCAAAATTACCAATGATCGTGGTAGATAATGCCGTTTGTGAGATTGTTGCTGTATTCACCTTACCCATTTCCACATTAATACTTTGCTGAAAAGAGGCATCATCAGAAACTTCCCAATCAAACGCACTTGAAACAAAAGCAATCATATCATTGTAATAAGTATGGGTACCCGCTACGCGAGTCGAGCGATAACCTGGGCCTAGTTGCGCATCGACAGTGATTGTATCATTATTATATAAGCGTTTACCTAAACCAGTGGCCATAATGCTGGTCAAATCATAGCTGTTAAAACGATCATAAACGGCGCTACCGCGCATGAAACTAAAAAATTGTGGTTTGAAATTATAATTAAACTCTGCACTGCTGCCATAATGTTCCGCATTTGTTGTGCCACTGCTTGAACTGCTGAGGGCATCCAATTTATAGGTATTGATCCAGTTATTACGATTATAAATCGATGTGAATTTACCCACCAGGTTGCTATTTGTTGAATTACCTCCCGAGCCACTGTAGCCAAATTGTACGGATTCTCTCCAAGGAAAAGGCACCGGTAATTCATCGGCGGCACTTACCGTCGTCGCTATGAATAGAAAAATTAACATACCACTTAATTTACGGCAAAACATGTTCATGTTTCCATAGATCTTGAACGTGTTCTCGATCACGTATTATATGTACCTGTTCACCATCAACCATAATTTCGACAGCTCGAGCACGGGTATTGTAATTAGAACTCATGGTAAAACCATACGCACCCGTATCCATAATCGCCAATATATCACCCGAAGTTAATATTAAATCGCGATTTTTAGCAATAAAATCGCCCGTTTCACAAATTGGACCTACGATATCATAATGCTGATGCACGCCAACAGTGCCACGTTGTACGGGTAAAATGTCATGGTGTGCTTGATACATAGCCGGGCGAATTAAATCATTCATACCTGTATCAAGAATTGCAAAATCTTTATGCGGGCTATTTTTTAAATATTCAACTTTCGCCAATAACACACCGGCTTTTGCGACAATGGCACGGCCTGGTTCAAGTAATAATTTAATATTTAATTGCTTAAATCGTTCTGCGATTGCAGCAGCATATTCGGCAGGTTTAGGTGGAGTTTCTTGCGCATAACGAACACCAAGACCACCCCCGAGATCAAGATGTGAGATCGAAATATCGAGTTTTTCTAGCTGATCACGTAATTCTAAAACACACTCGGTGGCAGCCAAAAACGGCGCTAAACTAGTAATTTGTGAGCCAATATGACAGGCAATTCCGATCACATTCAAATATTTTTCATGATGCGCAAGTTGAAATAATTCGAGTGCTTCGCTCATCGCCACCCCAAATTTATTTTCTTTTAAGCCAGTTGAAATATAAGGATGGGTTTGCGCATCCACATCGGGATTAACACGGATGGCAATCGGTGCACATTTTTTTTGCTGACTGGCAATTTCATTAATGCGAGTTAATTCTGCAGCTGATTCGACATTGAAACAAAAAATGCCGGCCTCTAAGGCAGCGATAATTTCCGACGTTTTTTTCCCCACACCCGAAAAGACGATTTTCTGGGGATCACCGCCCGCGGCAATCACTCGAGCTAGCTCACCCCCAGAAACAATATCAAAGCCCGAACCTAATCGCGCCAAAATATTTAATACGGCTAAATTAGAATTGGCTTTGACGGCATAACAAATCAAATGCGGTAAGCGTGCGAAGCCTTCATCAAAAGCATGCCATTGTTGAGTGATCGCCGCACGAGAATAAACATAACAAGGAGTGCCATGATCGGTGGCGATCTTGGCCAAGGAAACATTTTCAGCAAATAAAGTATTATTTTGATAATGAAAACTACTCATTATTTAGGCTGCGACTTAGCAGGCTGATCTTTGGGTAGCAAATAGAGCGCGCCGTTCTGACCACAGCCGCTCACCATCAAGATAAATCCCACCATAATAATGTAAGGACAGGTTGCCCGAGCCCATTTAGTTAAAAACACTTTTTTCATGCTGTCAGTATAACAATCTATTAGATGTATTGAAAACTCAATATTAGGTGGGCCTTACACCGACCCCTATACTTCTCTAAGTTGACTAGTAAAATATTATTGCAATAAAAACTAAATGTTTGTAAAATGTTTTTATTTATATAATAATTTAGCATGACTGATCTAAAAACCTGGCTACTTTTAATTCGCACCCCCAATATGTCGTGGAAAAAATTTTCTACTATTTTAGCCATTGATCCTAAATTAGAGATGCTCACGTCAAATCCATTGCCCTTATTAAAACAGCGGGGTTTTAACGAAGAGCAATTAGCATTTTGGCGTTCGCCGCCGGAAAAAATAGTAGAAAGTGATCAAATCTGGTTAAATTTTACTAATCATCATTTAGTCACTTTTCTTGACCCAGACTATCCACAGTTATTAAAAGAAATTCCTGATCCGCCGTTGGCGTTATTTGTGATAGGTGATCGGTGTTTATTAATGTCACCACAGCTAGCCATTGTCGGTAGTCGTAATCCTTCAAATTTGGGTCGCGAAACTGCACAACAATTTGCCCATTATTTAGCAAACGTGGGTTTAACGATCACCAGCGGTCTGGCCTTGGGTATTGATGCCGCCGCCCACCACGGTGCATTGGCCGCCAAAGGTAAAACTATCGCCGTGTGTGGTACCGGTTTAGATACGGTCTATCCAGCAAAACATCGTGATCTGGCCGAGCATATTAGCCAAACGGGCGCCATTGTGTCCGAATTTCCATTGGGCACCAAACCCCATCCCTATAATTTTCCACAACGGAATCGAATTATTAGTGGTTTAAGCGTAGGTACCTTAGTAGTTGAAGCTGCAGTACGCAGCGGTTCACTCATCACGGCACATGCGGCTTTAGAACAAGGGCGCGAAGTGTTTGCTATTCCCGGCTCAATCCACAATCCTTTGGCGAAAGGATGTCATCAATTGATCCGCCAAGGTGCCAAGTTAGTCGAAACGGCCCATGATATTCTCGAAGATTTAGGATCTTTGCTTGGAATTTTGACCCCCACCCTAACCCTCCCCCGTGAGTACACAGGGGAGGGAATAGGAGAGATCCCGCTTCCCTCCCTCGCTTGTACCCAAAGGGCACAGGCGGGGGGAGGGTTAGGGTGGGGGCAACAGCTTGAAAAAGTGGATGCTTCCCCTCTATTAGATAAAGAATATCAAGTCCTGCTAGGACTCATCGGCTATGAAACCACCGCCGTTGATACCTTAGTGATCCAAAGTGGCTTAAGCGTTGAGGTTGTCGCCTCCATGCTATTAATGTTAGAGTTGCAATCCTTGATTATTAGCCAACCGGGTGGCTATGTTCGAAAATAGTTGGAACATTTATGGAAAATACGTTAGTTATCGTTGAGTCTCCGGCTAAAGCCAAGACCATCAAAAAATATTTAGGCGCTGGGTATCATGTGCTGGCTTCTTATGGTCACGTGCGCGATTTGGTGCCTAAATCTGGCGCAGTCGATCCGAATAATGATTTTGCGATGCGTTACGAAATCATCGCCAAAAATGCTAAGCACGTGGATGAAATTGTTAAAGCAATGAAAAAAGCCGACCACTTACTGCTGGCAACCGATCCGGATCGCGAGGGTGAAGCGATTGCGTGGAACATTGCTGTGATTTTAACTGAACGCAAAGCCCTCAAAGATAAAACCGTTAAGCGCGTCGTGTTTCATGAAATCACCAAAACGGCGATTCTGGCTGCTGTGGCTAATCCACGTGAAATCGCGATGGATTTGGTGAATGCCCAACAAGCGCGTCGTGCCCTCGATTATTTAGTGGGTTTTAATTTATCGCCGTTATTATGGAAAAAAGTGCGTCGTGGTTTATCCGCGGGTCGGGTGCAAAGTCCTGCTTTACGTTTGATCGTTGAGCGTGAACTTGAAATCGAAAAATTTAAAAACAAAGAATATTGGACCATCGAAAGTGATCTAACTGCTGCGAAACAACATTTTTCAGCGAAATTAGCGGAATATCAAACAGAGAAAGTTGAACAATTTACGGTGACGAACAGCGAGCAAGCTGAAAAAATAAAAATCGATTTAGAAAAACAAGCGAACGGTAAATTAGTTGTTAGCAAAGTTGACAAAAAACAACGCAAACGCAATCCGACCGCACCATTTATCACGTCTACCTTACAACAAGAAGCAGCGCGAAAATTAGGTTTTACCGCGCAACGTACCATGCGCGTCGCGCAGCAATTATATGAAGGGGTAGAAGTTGGTACCGGTTCGACGGGTTTAATTTCGTATATGCGTACCGACTCAGTCAATGTAGCGGCCGAAGCCATTGCTGAAATTCGCGACTTGATTGTGAAGCGTTATGGTAAAGAAAATTTACCGGATGAGATCCGCGTATACACCACTAAATCAAAAAATGCCCAAGAAGCGCATGAGGCCATTCGCCCCACTTCCGCATTTCGCCGTCCCGATGAAATGAAAGATTATTTATCGATCGAACAATTCAAATTATACGATTTAATTTGGAAACGTACGGTCGCGTCGCAAATGATTTCCGCGACCATTAATACCGTTGCCGTCGATTTGATCTGTGGCAAAGCCGGTAATCGTTTTCGCGCTAATGGTTCAACCATTGCCGATCCCGGTTTTATGATGGTGTATCAAGAAGCGCTTGATGATGCAGTGCCAACCGATGGTGATGAAAAATTGTTACCTCCCATGAAAGAGGGCGATATTATCGACTTGCAAATCATTCGTGCCGAGCAACATTTTACCGAACCACCACCGCGTTATTCGGAAGCGAGCTTAATTAAAACGCTCGAAGAGTATGGGATTGGCCGACCCTCGACGTATGCATCCATTATTTCGACTCTGCAAAATCGGGATTATGCGCGCTTAGAAACCAAACGCTTTTTTCCGACCGATGTCGGTCGCGTGGTGAATCATTTTTTAACAAATTATTTTACTCAGTATGTTGATTACACTTTTACAGCCAATTTAGAAGATGAACTGGACGAAGTGTCGCGCGGGGAACGTCAGTGGATCCCACTGTTACGCGAATTTTGGGATCCGTTTATTAAACAAGTACACGACATTGATGCCACCGTGCAGCGCAGTGATGTGACACAAGAAAAAATGGATGAAAATTGTCCGGAGTGCAGCAAGCCATTAAGTATTCGTCTGGGACGTTCGGGTCGTTTTATTGGCTGTACCGGTTTTCCTGAATGTGCCTACACGCGCAGCTTAGATGGCGATAAAGATGCCGTGAACGCGGCCGAAGTCATCGGCGATCGCAAATGTCCTAAGGACGAAGCCGATTTAGTGATCAAACAAGGTCCTTACGGTAAGTTCATTGGTTGCAGCAATTATCCGAAATGTAAATTCATTGAGCCTTTAGAAAAACCACGCGACACCCAAGTGCCGTGTCCAAAATGCCATAAAGGCAGTATTGTGCAACGCAAATCGAAGCGCGGTAAAATTTTCTTTTCGTGTTCCGAATATCCGACGTGTAATTATGCGCTGTGGAATGAGCCGATTGCGGAAGCCTGTCCGAAATGTCAATGGCCATTATTGACCCTTAAAATCACTAAAAAGAATGGTAAAGAAAAAATGTGTCCGCAAGAGGGGTGTGGCTTTAGCGAGTCGATGGAATAAACAATTTTTAGCACATTACTTGCTCCTTATTATTGTCTAGGTTGACGAATATTACTTTTAACTAATTCTTCTAGGCTTATAGAGTCGGTACTGCGGATTGGATTAATATCCAAACCACCGCGGCGCGTATAGCGTGCATAGACCGTTAATTTTTCCGGCTTAAATTTCGTATAAATATCCATGAAGATCCGTTCGGCACAGGATTCATGAAATTCATTGTGATTGCGAAAGGAAACGATATATTTTAGTAACGACTCATGTGAGATTTTCTGTCCGGTATACGAGATGTTTACACTGGCCCAATCTGGTTGCGAAGTGACTAAGCAATTTGATTTAAGTAAATTAGAGTGGATACTTTCAGTCACTTGTTTTTTTTCAGCAGCTGCAATTAATAATTCTTTGTTTGGCTGATATTCGATACAGTCAATATCTAAATCATCTAAACAAGTTGATTTAAAATTAGTGATTTTTATTTCGCGAAAACGGTCTACTGAATATAGTTTAACGATCACCTCACCGCCAACACACTCAGACAGATCATGTGTAAGTATCGCTTCGACCTCGGCGCTATTTTTATATTTAGTATTACTCAGTGAATTTAAATACAGTTTAAATGATTTCGATTCAAAAATATTAGGCGAAGTCGCTGGCACATAAAATTCACCAATCGCGACTTCCGGTTTACCTTTTAAATTTAGCCACGAGATCTCATAGGCATTCCAAATGTCACAGCCGTAAAATGGACAGGTATCACCGAGACCGAGCTCTTTTCGATGATGCGATCTTGAAATTGCAAATAACAATGAAGGATCGTAAGATGACCTATAATTACTTGCTTTGCCCAGTGGTGCATTCTTTAAATGAAGCATCAAAAAACCTCTAAAATATTATACTAGCACTTATATTGTGTTACGACGAGCATCAGGTAGTCATTTTCAATTCTTGCCAATATTGCTCATACAATTCATTGGCACCGCCAATATCCGTTTCGAATTGGCTATTTTTGAGATCGACTGCATTTGGATAAAGCACACGACTATCACGCTGTTCTTTAGGCAATAATTTTTTGGCGGCTAGATTTGGCGTTGAGTAGCGTAACGTGGTGGCGATCTGCGCCGCGATATCCGGGCGTAAAATAAAGTTAATGAATTTATAAGCATTGTCGCGATTGGGTGCGTTTTTCGGAATGGCCATGCTATTCATCCACAGGAATACACCGTCATTTGGATAGATAAATTCGAGTCCAGGATTGCTTAGAATTGCCGCATAGGTATCACCGGAATAGCCGACACCGATCACGGCATTTTCGTTGGTGTAAATTGATTGTGGCGCAATCATATTAAATAATTTGATGTTGGGTAATAAGGTACGCAGTTTTTCATAGGCTTGCTTTATCTGTTTCGGATCTTGAGTATTGATGGAATAGCCTAGTAGATGCAGAGCTATATCAAAATTGGTGCGGGGATCATCCATTAATAGGAGTTTATCTTTTAGAACGGGATCCCATAAATCATGCCACCGATCAAATTTCAAGTGGGGATAATATTTACGATTAATGACTAATCCCGTACTTCCCCATAAATACGGTACGCTGTAGTTATTTTGCGGATCGAAAGCTTGATCCACAAAATGAGGATCGAGATTTTTGAAATTAGGAATTTTGGTTTTATCAATTTTTTCGAGCATCCCAGCACGTTCCATGCGTCCTAAGAATTCGACTGAAGGGAAGATAACATCATAGCCACTATTATTATAAGCAATGGCTAACTTAGCATATAGATCTTGATCGCTCATGTAGGTGGAGTAACGAACTTTGATACCGGTTTCTTTAGTGAATTCGTCAGCAACGGTATCGGGTAAAAAGCCACCCCAGTTATAAATATTAAGTATTTCGTGTTGTTTAGCAAAAACGCTCGCACTAAAAATCAATAAGAAAGCTAATAATATCCTTTTCATTAGCCACCTAGTTTTAGCATTTGCCAATAGTTTTGATAGATCTCATTAGCTTCGCCAATATCGATTTCAAAACTACTCTGTTTAATTTGTTCGGCTGAGGGATATAAAATCGGATTGTTGCGGATCTCGGCGGGTAATAATTTTATCGCGGCAGCATTGGGTGACGAATAGCCAATATTTTCTGCGATCTGTTCACCAATATCAGCACGTAAAATAAAATTCATAAACTTGTAAGCATTTTCTAGATGCGGCGGATTGTTGGGAACTATCATGCTATCGAGCCACAAGAATACGCCATCTTCGGGATAAATAAATTCAATGCTTGGATTATGCTGGATCGCCAGGTAAATATCGCCATTAAAACCTAGGCCGATCGTGGCATTTTCATTAGCATAAATGGACTGCGGTCCGGTAATATTAAACAATTTGATATTCGGCATTAAATTAACTAACTGCTCATAAGCCTGTTTGATCTGCGTTGGATCTTGAGTGTTTATTGAATAATTTAAAACTGTCAATCCCAGGGAAAATGACGTGCGCATTTCATCGATCATCAGTATTTTATCTTTAAATTGTGGCTCCCAGAGTTGTGCCCAGTGTGTAAGTTTTAAATTTGGAAAATATTTACGATTGACGACAAAACCAGTACTTCCCCATAAATAGGGCACGCTATAACCATTTTGTGGATCAAACACTTGATCCATAAACTGCGGTGAGACATTTTTAAAATTCGGAATTTTGGTTTTATCGAGTGGATGTAAGAGCTGGTTGTGGATCATCCGTGATAAATAATCGGTTGAAACCACCGCGACGTCATAACCGCTGTGATTGGCTGAAGCGCCTAATTTCCCGAACAGCTCTTCATCACTGGCAAAGGTAGAATAATTAACTTTGATACCTGTTTCTTTGGTAAATTGGGCGAGCACGTTATCGGGAATGTAACCCGTGTAATTGTAAACGTTAACCACGTTTTCAGCAGCGAATAACGACAAGGACAGCAGCAACCCCATGATCGCAATAACAGCCCTCATTCTATGCGTACCCGCCACTGCGCGATGAGGATCAAGATCAATGTTACAAAGAAAATAATGCTGCATAAAGCGTTAATTTCTGGCGTAACACCCAAGCGTACTAAAGAGTAAATATATAACGGTAGAACATTAAAGCTGGGGCCAGTTAAAAAGAAACTGATGATCACATCGTCCATCGATAAGGTGAAACACATTAACCAGGCGCCGATAATAGCCGGCAATAACAACGGTAAAATGATCCGTCGCAAAATTGTCCATTCGGAAGCCCCGAGATCACGACCTGCTTCAAATAAGCTGCTGTCTAGATCTAATAAACGACTATTGATCATGATCGTCACAAACGGTAAGCACAGGGTAATATGCCCAATTGCTAATGTAAAAAAGCCCAAGGGGAAATGTAATAAGTGCAGCCATAATAATAATGAAATACCTAGTACGAGATCAGGAAAGATAATCAAGCTAAACAAGGCATTTGATAATACTTGTCGGCCTAAGAAACGATAACGACGCAGCACCACCGCCGCTAACGTTCCAAACACCGTCGCTAAAGTTGAAGCCACTACGGCAACTAATAACGAATTTCCCGCCACGACCAGCAAATTGGGATCTTGCCACAAAGTTTGATACCACTGCATGGTAAAACCGGTTTGCGGTGGTGCTTGAAAAAATGAATAGGTGATCAACACAAATAATGGCACATACAAAAAAGCGTAACATAAAACTAAATAAGAACTGCGGATGTATTTATTCATAGTGCTTCACGCTCCGACCGTGGGGTGCTACGAAAGTAGAACCATAATAATAGACTCATCACCACCGTTAGTGTTAAGCTGAGAGCCGAACCCAGCGGCCAATTTTCAGCACTTAAAAATTGAGTTTGGATCACGTTGCCGAGTAATAATGATTTCGCACCACCTAACAGATCAGGAATATAAAATAAGGTCATCGCTGGTAAGAACGTCAACATGATAGCCGAATAAATCCCCGACTTCGTCAACGGTAAAATGATCCGCAAAAAAGTAGTGGGGCCATTCGCGCCTAAATCGCGTGCTGCATCAATTAGACGACGATCTAATTTTTCCATATTGGAAAATAAGGGTAATACTACAAACGGTAATAAGTTATAGACTAAACCAATGATCACTGCGGTGTTAGTATAAAGTAATTGCAACGGTTGATCGATTACGCCGATTTTTATTAAAAACGTATTTAACAAACCATGCGCTTGAATAATCGTAATAATTGCGTAACTGCGCAACAACGAGCTAGTCCAAAAAGGAATGATCACGAATAAAGCCATCAAGCCTTTTATCTTTGACGGTAATTGCGTTAAGAAATAAGCAAATGGATAACCGATGATCAAACATAATACGGTTACCCAAAATGCCAATTGCAGCGAACGCCAAAAAACTTTTAAGTAAATGGGGGTCAGTAAGGTTTTGTAATTTGCTAAGGTGAATTTCCAAACAAAGAGTTGATCAGGCGTGTGTTGTAAAAAACTGCAAATTACGACTAAGGTTAATGGACAAATTGAAAATAAAATAAGCCACAAGTAAACGCTATTTATCGTGAGATATTTAAAAACATTATCTTTATGCAACGTCTACTCCTGCAGCTCTTCTGGCAGCTCGGGCAGTACGACTTCCCATCCTGGATACCATTCTACCCAAACAGTTTCACCTATTTTGTATTCTAGGTTTTCATCATCTTCATCGAAAAATTCGCTGGCTAATAACTTAGTACCACTATTCAAGCGCACAATCAGATCGACGGTGCTGCCTTTATAAACGACTTCTTCAACCGTTGCTTGATACATGGTAATGATTTCAGTATTGGTAACTTCGTTGATGCTCCACACTTTCAAATCTTCAGGGCGAACCAAGGTCACCACTTTTTGATCTTGCGTGATATGACGACGATTGGTTAAACGCAAGGCTTTACCTTCAATTTCAACATGTAAACTTTCAGCAGACGCTTCCAGAATTTTTGTTTTTAAGAAATTGGCCTCGCCGACGAATTCGGCAACGGTAATATTGCTCGGCTCTTCATACACTTCACGCGGTGTACCCACTTGCATCACTTCGCCATGTTCCATGATGGCAACGCGATCTGACATCGCTAACGCTTCTTCTTGATCGTGGGTAACGCAAATAAAAGTAATACCTAGCTTGCGTTGTAAGGCTTTTAATTCGATTTGCATGTTTTTACGCAGACGATAATCTAAGGCGCTCATGGGTTCATCAAGTAATAGTACCAATGGTCGATTAACCAGGGCGCGAGCAATGGCGACACGTTGCTGTTGGCCGCCGCTCAAACTTTCGGGTTTACGATCCGCAAATTTTTCTAAACGGACGGTCGCAAGAATGTTCATCACGCGCGGAATAATTTCTTCAGTAGGAATTTTTTGACAACGTAAACCAAAAGCTACATTTTCGAGCACGGTCATGTGTGGAAATAACGCATAACTTTGAAAGACGGTATTAACATGGCGCTGATTGGCCGGCACTTGTGCCATGTTTTTGCCATCAATGAAAATTTCACCGCTTTCAGGTTTTTCAAAACCTGAAAGTAAACGCAGTAAAGTGGTTTTACCGCAGCCGGAGGGACCCAACAGGGTTAAAAATTCACCGCGCTGAATAGTTAAACTAATGTCAAACAGAACTTGTTGGCCTCCAAAAGATTTGCTGACGTGGCGAATTTCAATAATATTGTCGTTCATGCTGGCTCTGGTTCTCCTCAATTATGGCATGAAACTAAATTTAAGTAAGGGGAGAGCTGCGCCACTCCCCTTAAAAACCCCATTGCTTTGTTTTTGCAATAAATTGCAAGTAATTAATAGGGTAAGTATACATATTTTGGGACAAAGTGCGAATTTTTTATTGGGGATTTTTGGAGGTGGCGGGTACGCTAAATTTTTGCAGATCCTCCAGCCGCAGCGCCGTCAACGATTCTCCCCAAACACAACCCGTGTCGAGCGCGAAAACATTGGGCGCATCTGCTTTACCTTGCAGTGCCGCCCAGTGACCAAAGATAATCCGATTTTGCTGGGTTTTCCGAGCTGGCATTTTGAACCACGGGAGCATATCAGCCGGTGCGCCAGCAAGCTCGCCCTTATAATTTAAATCTAGACAGCCATCTTTCGTACAAAAGCGCATCCGCGTAAAGTAATTGATAATGCAGCGCCAACGAGCGACTCCCGTTAAACTGTCATCCCAACATGCCGGTTCATTGCCATAGATCTGTTCTAGCAACTCACTGTCGGTAGTTTGCAACTGTGCTTCAACTTCGTGTGCCAAATTCTGAGCGGTGCTGAGATCCCATTGCGGCGCAATACCCGCATGGACCAGCACAAAATTTAAGTGCGGATCGTCGTGTAATAAGGGCTGCTGACGTAACCAGGTGAGTAACTCATCCCGATCCGGTGCCTGTAAAATCTCATCTAACGTATCCCCTTCACTAATACGTCGATTTGCATACGCTACCGCTAATAAATGCAGATCATGGTTGCCTAATACCGTGATAGCGTTAGTTCCTAAGCGTTTAACAAAACGTAGGCATTCTAAAGATTTGGAACCGCGATTAACTAAATCACCGGTGAACCACAGGGTATCTTGCGCAGGATCAAATTTAATTTTGTCGAGCAAGCACTGTAACTCATCGTAACAGCCTTGTAGATCACCGATGGCATAGGTGCTCATAAGGAATTCGTTAATTTAACATATTGCTCAACACGGATGGTTTCCGCTCGCGCATGCGGATCGATACCCACTGCTTCCAACTGTTCAACAGTAGCTAAACCTTTTAGCGTATTACGCAACATTTTGCGGCGTTGATTAAAAGCAGTTCGTACTAGCTGAGAAAATAGTTTCTCATCATGCGCCCGTTCAATTTGCATCGCTGTTTTTGGCACTAAACGTACCACTGCCGAAGTCACTTTGGGCGCGGGTGTAAACGCACTCGCTGGTACAATGAGTAAGGGGATCACATCACAATAATATTGCACCATAACAGACAAACGACCATAATGTTCGGTATCCGGCTCGGCGGCCATGCGTTCGACCACTTCGAGTTGTAACATGAAATGCATATCTTGAATGCTAGCAATAAAATCGAACAAATGAAAAATGAGCGGCGTTGAAATATTGTACGGGAGATTTCCCACGATCCGTAATGGCTTTGCTTGTAACTGATTAAAATCAAATTTAAGCACATCAGCTGAATAGATCGTTAGTTTATTAGCTTGATTAGCGTCTTGTAGAACTTGCACTAAATCGCGATCGATTTCGATCACATCGAGATGCTGTAAATACGGTAACATGGCGAAGGTTAACGCCCCCAGGCCGGGACCAATCTCGACGCAATGATCGCGGGATTGTAATTGCAAATTGGCAACAATTTCTTGAATAATGCCAGCATCGTGCAGAAAATTTTGACCAAATCGTTTGCGGGCTTTATGCTCCATCGTTTTCGTCCAATACGACGCGTTCTGCGCTAAATAATTCGTCGGGATCGACCATGTCATCTTGCGCTGCAATCATTTGTAATTCGTAGGTGCCGGCATTATGTGTTGCTTTAAACAAGGCATACATTGCAGCAGTGACTTGCTCTAACGCTTGAACCGGATCACGGTGTTGCAAATAATGTGCTAAAAAAATGGCGGCGGTGGCATCACCTGAACCAGAAGGTGCTTTTTTGAAATAGAGACGCGGGGTGCGAGTCACCCATGCGCCTTGGGGAGTGCTGACCAACATTTCAATAAATTCAGGTGGAACATTCGCGCACGTTAGACTTGTTACTAAAATAATTTTGGGTCCTCGCGCGTGCAGTATTTGACACGCAGCTAATACATTTTCTAATGAGTCAAGATGCAAGGTATCAGTTAAATAGGCTAATTCAAATTGGTTTGGCGTTAAGATATCGGCATGTTGGATCACGTGATGTTTAATAAATTGCGCGACGTCCGGTTTAACATATACATCACGATCCACATCACCGATCACTGGATCGCAACAATACACTAGGGTGGGACGTTCTTGTTTTAAACGTTGCACCGTTTTTACAATAATTTCACCCAGTTCGGCGGAGCCTTGATAACCCGATAAGAGAGCACTCATATTCGATAAAGCACCATTTTCCCACAAGCCATCCAACACATTTTGAATATGCGCTGCTGAAAAAATATCGCCGGTCCATACGCCATAACCGGTGTGATTAGAAAATTGTACCGTGTTGATCACGCTAACGTCGTAACCTAAACGCTGTAAGGGAAACACAGCGGCACGATTACCAACGTAGCCGTAAGCAACATGCGATTGAATTGATAAAATTGATTTCATGTTTTTCCCCATCACCCTAACCTCTCCCGTAAACGGGAGAGGGGAAGTGGTATTGTTTCTTTAATTGAGTGGAGCAGGCAAGGGCGCTGCGGTGTACAGCACATCAATATAGGCCGCTGCACGTAATTCTTCGAGCCACTCTTGCTGTTTATCCATTAATTTTCGCTCAAAAATCATCTGGGTGACTTTTTGTTTAAGCTGTTCAGAATTTTCGCTGGCAGCCTGACCACGCACCGCCACTAATTTAAGAATATGAAAACCATTGGCGCTTTGGATGGGCCCGACTACTTCATTCGGTTTCATTTTCACCACTTTATCAGCAAAAATGGCGGGCAATTCATTCGCTGTTTTCCAACCCATGTCACCCCCGTTAAATGCTTGTTGATCACCTGATTGAGCTGCGGCTAAGGTTCTAAAATCAGTGCCTTGATTTAATTGCTGCACAATTTCATCGGCTTTTTCCCGTGCTGCGTTGACTTGTGCGGGGGTGGGTGTGTCGGCTACCGGAACTAAAATATGTTGCAAATGATACTGATTATTGCCACCCTCTTGACTTGTTGCCAGTTGCATACCGGTTTGCACTTCTTGTGGCGTTACAGTAATTTGTGGAGCGATGGTGGCTTTTAACAATTTGTCATCAATAATTTGTTGCTTCAATTGATTAATAAATTGCTCTTCGGGAATGCCTTGTTGTTTAACCGCTTCACGCAACTGTGCGGGTGTCATATTTTGTTGCTGCGCGATCAATTGGACCATCTTAGTCACATCTTCCGTCGTCACTGTAATATCCATACGCACGGCAATTTGCTGCTGTAATTCTTGGTTGATCAGCATCTGCAACACTTGATTACTCAATACATCTTCAGGAGGTACCTGAATTTTTTGTTGTTCCAATTGTTGGATAACTTGTGCGATGCGCGCTTGCAATTGAGAAAGGGTAATAACCGTGTTATTGACTACGGCGGCCATGCCATCGATTTGTGTCGGCGCGGCCTGCGCCGATGTAAACAACATGACGGTCAATATAGTGGTAATTAAAATAGTAAAGACCGAATGAGTGAATTGTTTCATCGTGATTAACCTGCGAATTTTTGAACAGCCAGTATATACCAAGATAAGCTTGCCGGGTATAAAAAGTCTTGTCCAATGCAAGATGAGCCTGAAGAAGGGTTCATCTAATGCTTGGGTTTCAGTAAGATGGCATGATAATTATTTTTGCGTAAGGTCATTTGTGCGCTGAGCGCATCATCCATGGTTTTGTAAGGTCCAACTTGAATGCGATACCACAGTACATCACTGGCGTAAATTTTAATGGTTTGCACACTGAAGCCATCCGTTTTTAATTTGCTGCTAATACCGTCAGCATCATTGGGATCACGCACAGAAACGACTTGAACGATATAACCATTGCTGGCAGGTGCTGACACGGCTGACTGATTAGTCGGTAACGTGACGGTTGGTTTTAAGGTGGCTGGCTTCGGAGCAGAAATAACGGGCGCGGCGGTTTTTGGTGCATTAGTAGGAGTAGCCACAGCATTACTCTTTTCAACTGCAGCGCTCGTATCCACTACTTTTTCATTGGGCAGAATATTATAGAACTCGAATTTTATTTCAGGAGGTTGCGCTGGGGCATCACTGTTTGCAGCCGTTGTAGTATCGGCATGAGTCTTCACATTTTTTTCTTTTTTTGTCTTTTTAGTTTCAACGACAATAGCCACATTATTTTTGGCGAGTTTGCGTTGCGAGATCTTATAAAAGCCGGCAATTAATAACACAATCACGACAATAGCCACCACAGCAATAACCACTGGTTTGTGATCACGCCCGTGTATAACTTTTTTATTACTGCTGTAAGATTTATAATCGCGAGCCATTTATCTTTATCCTACATTACATGGATCCAGGAGCGTTAACTCCTAATAAGCTTAGACCATTTGCTAATACTTGCTTTACTGCACAGATCAGGTTGAGACGTGCGGCGCGTAAATTGGCATCTTCAACTAAGAACTGATGACCATTGTAATAGGCATGCAGGTCGTTGGCTAGCTCGCGGAGATAATAAGCCAGCAGATGCGGTTCATAATGGCGAGCCGCATTTTCTAGCACTTCGGGATACTGGCTTAATTTTTTAATAAGTTGCTGTTCCGCAGGTTCTACTAATGATCCGACATGCTCTAAACCTTGTTTACACTGCCACTCAAAACCTTTTTCGATTAGCTGACGCAATACGCTGCAGATGCGCGCATGGGCATATTGAATATAAAACACGGGGTTTTCATTGGATTTCGACTTGGCTAATTCTAAATCAAAATCCATGTGTTGATCGGCCTTACGCATCACGTAGAAAAAACGTGCCGCATCATTGCCAATTTCTTTACGTAATTCGCGTAAGGTAATGAATTCTCCAGCACGGGTTGACATTGCTACTTTTTCTTCTCCGCGATAGAGCGTAACAAACTGGATCAAACTGACGGTTAATGTGTCACTATTACCTGTTAAGGCGCTCATCACGGCACGGATGCGTGGTATATAGCCATGATGATCTGAGCCCAATACATCAACAATATGATCAAAGCCTCGTTCTAGCTTATTTAAATGATAGGCGATATCGGAGGCAAAATATGTAGTTTGCCCATTGGCACGCACAAGTACGCGATCTTTATCATCACCAAACTCTGTACTTTTGAACCACGTTGCACCTTCTTTTTTATCAATAAATCCTTTTGATTCTAATACTTCGATGGCATGTTTAACGGCACCGCTGTCGATCAATTTTTTTTCTGAGAACCATTCATCGTATTTAACACCATATTCAAGTAAATCATCACGAATGTCATCTAAAATGCTGTCTAAAGCAATTTTAAACATCGCTTGATAATCAGCACCTAATAATTTTTTAGCGTTATCAATTAATGCATCAATATGCGCTTCTTGGTTTTCAATTGAATCATCAGGAACATGGGTAACAACTTGTTGTTGAGTACGCACTAAAGCCGTACCGAATTTTTGCTTTATTTGGCTAGCGATGTCATTAATATACTCGCCTTTATACGCATTATTGGGAAACTGCAACGCGATCCCGCAACTCTGTAAATAACGTACCCAAACACTAACCGCGAGAATATCCATCTGCCGGCCCGCATCGTTGATATAATATTCTCGATGTACTTGATAACCAATGGCTTCTAATAAATTAGCGACACTCGCACCATAGGCGGGATGACGACCGTGACCCACATGCAGTGGGCCGGTCGGATTTGCTGAAACATATTCGATATGAATTTTTTTGCCTTGGCCCAAATGACTACGCCCAAAATCTTTACCTAACTGTAAGATATTTTGCACTACGCTAAGTTGAGCATCAGCAGCAAGGAAAAAATTAATGAAGCCCGGACCGGCAATTTCAACTTTCGTCACCGCTGCGC
The DNA here is from genome assembly GCA_009692385.1 of Gammaproteobacteria bacterium. Taxonomy (GTDB): domain Bacteria; phylum Pseudomonadota; class Gammaproteobacteria; order JABDGN01; family JABDGN01; genus SHZH01. The sequence goes on from SHZH01000001.1 coordinate 22,359, forward strand.
AGACGGGTAACGCAGCAACAATTTTTTCAGCTAAAGCGCGCGGAGCACACTTTGCTGCCTTACCTAATAGCATCGCAATATTGCAGGCAAAATCGCCATGCGTTGGATCACGCGTTTGTTCGATATGGACAGCCGGGAACGCATCGATACCCAACGCGCCTTTTTTTTGTAGCGCCTCAAGCGCGGTCAGCACTAAATCATGTAGTTGTTTTTTCATACTAGTTCACAAATTAAAACGACTATTAGAATAACGTCAAATATGCATTTTGTAAACGTAAACTCTTATTTTACGCAAGAAAATCTTCCTTTTTTTGCGTAGCACTGTATAATTAGGATTAAGAGTAAAATTTATGAAAAAATATCAATGCCTTGCTTGTGGCTTTATTTATGATGAAGCCGAAGGCTGGCCAGAGGACAATATCCTTCCTGGCACACGCTGGAATGACGTTCCGGATGATTGGTGTTGCCCCGAGTGCGGGGTCACTAAAGATGACTTCAAAATGATTGAAATTTTTAATTAACATGCAGGCTTGAAATGTATACTACTCCCACCAACCCCATAATAATCGACGCGCAAAACGACATCATTCGTACTTACCTCGAGCCAGAATTAGATGGTTTATTAGAAGCTCATAATAAAGCACGAATTGATTGGTTTCCGAGTGATTTACTGCCATCCTCTGAGCAAATGTCGGCCGCTGAAATCGAACAAGTTGCTGAGATCAAACAACAAAGTGCGAAATTACCGGATGCGGCACGCATTGCCTTGGTACTCAATTTAATTACTGAAGAAGGCCTGCCTTCGTATCATCGCTTGTTGCATCAAGCGTTTGGTGACAAATCCACTTGGAATATATGGCGTAACCAATGGACAGCCGAAGAAGATCGTCACGGTAATATTCTGCGTGATTATATGCGTGATTGTCGCATCGTTGATATGAAGCATGTTGAGAAATTGCAGTTTCAGTTTTTATCGGATGGTTGGATGCCCGAATGGGCCGGCGATCCCTATGCAACGATTGCCTATACGTCGTTTCAAGAACGCGCGACTCAAGTGTCACACCGTAATTTAGGCAAATATGTACAAAAACTGACACCCAGTTTATCCCGAATTTTAGGACACATTGCTGGCGATGAATCGCGTCATTATAATTTTTATACGAGCTTGCTAAAAAAATTGTTGCAAGTTGATGTTGAAAAATGTTTACAAGCCATTTATACCACCTTAAAAACGTTCAAAATGCCAGGTCACGATATTCCTGGCTTTAGTGATATGTCAATTACCGAACATGCGGTTGATATTTTTGGTCCAAAAGAATTTAGTGAAGTCATTAACGACGTATTTACATTTATTGATTTTGATAAATTAAAAAATTTGAGCGCTCATTGTGAAGAACTGCGCGAGAAAATATTAGCCTATCCACCACGCCTACTAAGATTTCATAATAAGCTAATTAATAAAGTAAAAGAAAAGGTGGGTGATTTTAATTTTGAGGCGATTTATCAGCGGAAAATTGTACTCGCCTAATAATGACGTCTAACATTAAAACTATCGCTATTCTAGGTGGTGAATCGACGGGGAAAAGTACGCTTTCAGAAGCGCTCGCTAAAAAATTAAATACGGTTTTTACGACTGAGCATGGTCGCGACTTATGGCTTGAAAAAGAAGGCCAATTAGTATTTGAGGATTTATTACTCATCGGTGAAAAACAAATTGAGCTAGAAGATGAATTAGCGAAACGCGCTAATAAATATCTGATCTGCGATACCACACCCTTAACGACCTTATTTTATTCACTCGACTCTTTCGGTAAAACTGATCCGAAATTAACAAAATTAGCAAAACGTGAATACGATTATACTTTTTTATGTGAGCCTGATTTTCCGTTTGTGCAAGATGGGGCACGTACTGGTAATGAATTTAGAATGTTGCAAGATCGCTGGTATCGAGAAGAATTAGCGCAACGAAATATTAAATATTATGTGCTCGAAGGAACGCTTGAAAATCGAATCGCGAGAATTTTGGATATTTTGTAGGGGCACGCTAGGCGTGCCCTTCCACTAGTAAACCTTACAAATATTTCTTAAAGTTCAATAATGCGTAGAATGCGCTCAAACCTATAAAAATATAAATTAAACGAGTTGTGATGGTGTCACTACCCCAAAAATAACTTAGCACATCGACACCAAACACACCGATTAAAAACCAGTTTAAACCACCGATAATTAATAGCACGATGACGATAAAATTTAAAATTTTCATGAATGTTCCCTTATTATTTAACTATCAAGTAGATTATAACCCATTTCTTTTGCTTACAACATCTCTAATGGATCGACATCGATCGACCAGCGTATCTTGCGTGCTTCTTTTAGCTGCTCAATAAGTGGTAAAGTGTGGTGCAATAGTTGCTGCAAATGGCTACGATTTTTGGTAGCTAATAATAATTGCCATCGATAACGACCCTGACGTTTTTCAACCGGTGCTTGCGCAGGACCCATTAACTGCACGGTATTATTCGCAGTTTTCAAAATCTGCTTAGCGGCTTGCAGAAATTCACTGCAAACTGATCCAGTAACTGCTTCAGCGCGTAACAACGCAAAATAATGGTAAGGGGGTAAATTTGCTTTATTTCGCTGTGCCAATGCTTGACGTACAAATTCCATATAACCTTGGGTAATTAGGCAATTTAGCAGGGGATGCTCAGGATGATGAGTTTGAATCAATACTTCACCTGGTTTTTCGGCACGTCCCGCCCGACCTGACACTTGCAACAATAATTGCGCCATCCGTTCACTGGCATGAAAATCGGCGCTGTATAAACCGCCATCAGCATCGAGTACAACCACTAAGGTCACATTAGGAAAATGATGACCTTTGGCAATCATCTGAGTACCCACTAATAATTGTGCAGTACCATCTTGTACAGTGGCTAGTTTTGCTTCAAGCTCACCTTTACGTCGCGTACTATCGCGATCAATTCGAGCAATTTTAATATGCGGAAACTCTTTATTTAAGAATTCTTCGACCCGCTCAGTACCAGCACCAATGTTAATTAATTGTGTACTAGAACATTGAGCGCATTTTTTGGGAATAGCTTGCGTCTTTTCGCAATGATGACATTGTGCTTGATAAGGTTTTTGGTGAAGTGTCATCGGAATTTCGCAACGCGAACAATTCAATACCCAGGCACACTCGTGACACATTAATACTGGGGCAAAACCCCGACGATTTAAAAAAATTAAAACTTGATTGCCCTGTTTTAAATGCTCTGCAATGACGGGTAGCACGGTAGTAGCAATTCCATTTTTTATTTTTTGGCGACGTAGATCAATTAATTTAAATAGAGGGTGTACCGCCTCACCCGCCCGCTCGGGTAACTCTAATAATTGATACCGTTCACGTTCAACATTATGTAATGATTCAAGTGAGGGTGTCGCGGAACCCAAGACAATGGGAATGTTTTCTAATTGCGCGCGTCGCACGGCAAGATCACGGGCATGATATTTAAAGCCATCTTGTTGCTTCAACGACAGGTCATGTTCTTCATCGACAATAATAATGGCTAAATTAGCGAACGGAGTAAAAATAGCCGAACGTGTGCCAATAATAATTTTTAGTTCATTATTTTTTGCCCAGAGCCAGGTTAACAACCGCTCTTTATCGGTTAATCCAGAGTGTACGACTCCAATAGGTAAGCCCAATCGCTCTTGAAATCGGGTAAGCAGTTGAGGTGTCAAACCAATTTCGGGTACCAGAATTAATGCTTGCTGACCGTTTGCTAACATTGATTTTAGAATTTGCAAATAAACTTCTGTTTTACCGCTACCGGTTACACCATGTAATAAAAATACGTGGAATTTACTTATTTGCTTTGTGACATTCTGTACCGCGTTTTTTTGTGCCGCATTAAGAAGGGGACCCGGGATAATTAAGCCATGTGTTTGATGGGGCGTAAGCTTCTTTTTTTCTAAGGCATCCAAGGTGTTTTTTTCTTTTCCTTGACGCAACAAGGCGGGGATCGCCTGTGCTAACACGTCGCCGAGCGGATATTGATAGTATTTCGCTGACCAGCAAACTAATTTATAAAGGTGTGAAGGAAGTAATGGCGCTGTATCTAATACATCGCTAATAGCTTTCAGTTTTTGAGCCGGCACATCCGTTTTATCCGTGATGGCAACAACAATACCAATTACTGACTTATTACCAAAAGGCACCTGCACCCGCATACCCACTTGAATATCATGAGTTTGATGTTTTTTAGGTGCGCTGTAATCAAACACTCGTCTTAAAGGTGAGTTGATAGCAACTTGTATAATTTTGTCGTCGCGCATGCTAATAAATTTACTTACGTTATGTGGTAAATCTAGTATATCAAGATAAAAATGACAACTAGAACGAATTCATCATACTCTCTTGCCCGAAAGTATCTCGATAACCCGGTAATCCATATTGTAATAGGTTAGACGGTGAGGAGTTGCCAATACTCGAAAGACCCGTTAACGTAAATTGTAAATAGATCTGGTTATCATACGTGGGCGAAGTTCCATTGGGTTGCAAACCTAAATAGGTTTTACTGTTAAGTAAACGTACCGCCCAACAGCAGCTGTGATATTCCAATCCATAAAAATAAGTTTGAAAATAATGATGGCTGACGTTGTAATTGCCATCAGCTAAGAAATGCCATTGATAATTTAACGGCCAACTGGTACCCATGCTAAATTGTTGGAAATTATTTTGCGGTGAAGTTGAGATTGCATTTGGAAATGGATCACCATTTTTTACGAAGCCATAACTGGTACTAATAATATGACTATTATCGACGTTAAACGTTAAGGCTACGTTACTGTTTTGCACATATTTATTAATAGGATCATAAGCCAGATTACCGGTCGCATTCCAAAAGTGGCGAAATTGCCAATTGATCTGACCATCAATTGGTGAAATTTTCGCGGTGTTCGTATCAGGCAACGGTGTCGCCGCAGTCGGTGGAGTATTTGACAGCAAAACGTCGCGATTAGCAAAATAATAAATTTCACCAATACTCGCATCTAACACATCATAACCCGTATCACTTTTAATAAAACGACTGGTGACACCCGCCGTTATTTGATCCGCATTTTGGATCCGATCAATTCCCGTAAATTGATTGGTTGAAAATAACTGATCGTAAGTCGCAATCGGATTAAGCGACGTGTCAAATATCGGTAATCCATATTGATTTACATACGGCACATTGAGATAAAATAATCGAGGCTCTAACGTTTGGGTAAAATCTTCTTTTCTAATCGTGATATCCCGATCAAAATATAAACCACTGTCAAGGTCATAGATAGGGATCGCGCGACCAATTTGTTTTTTCTGTGTGGTAATACTGGCTGGCACCGCTAACTCATATTGCGTCCCCTCAAACGTCACCTGTGGCTTTAGATAACCCCACACCGTCGTTAAGGGAAGATCAATTGACGGTTCTGCATCATAGCGTTGACCGGTAACCGCCGTGCCTGGTGGAGCCATTGATGGTGCGCCCGGATAGACATTCGTTGGATAATTAAACTCCCACAACGGTTTTTCAAAATCAGTAAACTGGGTACTTAAATGATAATCCAAGTTTAAAAACTCATGCGGATAAGAACCGATGAGATTAATTTGTGGTAAGCGGCTATACTGATCTTGTTGAGTTCCTAGCGTCACTGGATGTAACGTTTCATAATTTTGTAATAATCCATTCAGTGACCAATGATCGGTGGCGTAAGTGCTACTAACCATTTGTGATAATTGCATATTGGGCAGTAAAGAAACCAAGGGGTTAGAGCTACTCAACATGGGCGCATCACCAAAATCTAAGATGTAATAATCGTCATTGGTGTAATCAAACTGCACTTGTGATGACCATGAAGGTGTATATTGCGTATTATCCTGCCAGGCAAATTGGTAGCGATCATCTGATGTTGCCGCTAATTTACTTCGCTCTGGACTTGCAGGATACGGATCGGAGCCTGTTGTCCAAGCTTCTTTATTTTCTGCAAATAATTTATCCCCCGGCAAGGCACTAAAATACATTTGTCCGCTACTTTCCCAGGTTAAATAACGAAATAGATCATTGTATTGCATGCCCCGGTTGGTGTAATAAAGTGGTGTAACCGTCATGTCATAATTGGGTGCCATGTTCCAGTAAAAAAGTGTGCCTACTCCCAACCCAGATATATCCGAATATTTTAACAAGGGTGATAAAAAGCCAGTTTTACGGCGATTATCAATCGGGAAACGCAAATAAGGTGTATAAAAAACGGGTACACCTTGAAGCGAAATCCAAGTTTGATAAGCAGTACCCACTCCCTCGGCCTGATCGAGTACGATTTCCTTGGCACTCAAATTCCAGGCTTTGCTGTATGGATTACACGAAGTGATCGTTACGTGATTTAAATTAATTAGTTTTGGTTTTATTTGATCAAATTTTTTGGCGGTGCCTCGATAGTTAGTACCACGAACTTGTAACAGCGTTAATTGCCGTTGTTGATCATAAATTTGCTCGGGCGCGGTACCCGTCGGCTTATAACGAAATACAGCATTTTCAATCCATGCCGAATTATTTTGTAAATTAATGTGTGCTTGATCACCACGCATTACCGCACCGGGCTGACGCACTTTCACATCACCCTGAATATTTAAAGTTTCTGCTTGGTGCGTTTTGGCATTGGGAATGCTTCGTGCTTGGTTACCGGTGACTTGTCTGTTTTGCTGCGTAATAATGACATTACCGCTCAAGATGGAGGGTTTATCCCGCAAAAACTCACCTTCTTGGCCAGCAATCGTCGTGGCATTCACGGGAACATTGATCGGCAAGGTAATGGGTTGCTCTTCGTAATAACCATGACATAAAGTGGGTTTATTCAGTTCGGGCACCCAGCCTAAAATCGCAGCGACTTGGCTCGGCGTTAACGCTACCCAACTGGATGATGGCTTGTTGTGATCCGGTTCACTCGCGGCCATCGCGATCCCGGCTACCGCAAGTAGCAAGCCAGCCATTAACGCATAAATATTTTGTCGTAAAAATCTCAAAATCGGTATAATCCAACAAATTCAATAGGTGCTAACATGACGAACACGCTATCTAGCCAATTACTATATGATTGGGTAGGTCGACATCTTACCGAAAAACCGCTCACGATAATACCCCTAGTTGGTGGTTGGAGCGATCGGCGCATTTATCGCGTTACCACCCCTACGAAAACGCTTATTTTGGTTGATAGTAGTGCCGAACTCGTCGGGCTTAAAGATTTTGTTGTCATTGACCAGGCATTAGCTCGCAATCAAGTCGATGTGCCCGAAATTATGGCGGTTGATTTTGAGCTGGGCTATCTTTTGGAAACGGATTTTGGAGATGTGTCGTTGTTTTCACAACTGTCAGCCGATAATAGTAGCCACTGGTATCGGCGTGTTGTGGATGAATTAGCACGCATCCAAAAATGTCAGCCACCTAAAGAATATTCATTATCCCGTTTCGATGCTGAGCATTGTCGAATCGAATGGAAGCTATTCACCAAACATTACTTACAAGAACGACATCACGTTCTGTTAGATCCCTATCACTGTCGGTTACAGGATGTTTGGTCATTATTATTTGCCACAATGCAAGAACAGCCGCAAGTGTTTGTGCATCGCGATTATCATAGCCAAAATTTAATGGTGCTACCCGACGAAAAATTGGGAGTAATTGATTTTCAGAGTGCTAAGTGGGGACCGATCACCTATGATCTCGTGTCGCTATTAAAAGATTGCTATCTTGATTGGCCAACCGATCAAGTGCATGAATGGCTCAAAGAATTTCAGCCTTTATTATGGGCAGCAACTGATTTACCTGCGGTTCATCTGCAACAATTTCGGCGTTGGTTTGATCTGACCGGCTTACAACGGCATCTGAAAGTACTGGGGCAAATGGCTAGAAATATTCGCACCGATCCGAACTTTCCGAACGCGAAAGATCTACCGAGGGTGGAACGTTATGTCTTAGACGTGTGTGCGCGTTATCCAGAATTAAGTGAATTAAGTAAACTGTTAGAAAATTTAATTGAGCCAAATAAATGAAAGCAATGATCTTAGCGGCTGGCAAAGGCGAACGTATGGGCAACTTAACCGAAAATACTTCCAAAGTATTACTTCAGGTTAATGGCAAAGCACTGATTGAATATCATCTGAAAAATTTAGTTAGTGCTGGCGTGACCGATGTCGTCATTAATTTGTGTTACCACGCCGATAAAATCCAGGATTTTCTGGGCAATGGTCAACATTATGGTCTTACTATAGAATACTCACTCGAAGAAAAATTATTAGGTTTAGGCGGTGGTGTACATAACGCGCTGCACTTACTCGGTGATGCGCCATTTTTTGTGATCAGCGGTGATATGTGGACGGATTATAATTATGCCGATTTATCCAAGCAGCTTGAAAGCAAAGCACACCTCGTTATGACTAATAATCCACCGTTTCATCCTAACGGTGATTATCCGTTAGAGAACGGTATTATATTAATGTCCGGTAAAAATAATTTAAATTACGCTGGTTTTGGTGTGTTTCATCCTGACTTGTTTCGCAATTCGGGTGCCGGAAGTTACGGCATTACCAAAGTTCTTAACCCCGTGATCGAAGAAGGCTTAGTAACCGGTGAACATTTTCAGGGTGCTTGGATGAATATTAATACACCTAAAGAACTCGAAGCATTACGTATCAAACTGGAGAACTTATGAATACTAATTTTCTAACGATTTTATTTTCTGCGACGGCTTTTTCGGGAATTATTTATTTTCTTGATTTAGTGTGGTGGCAACCTAATCGGCAACGTACTAATCCACCCATTACTAAAATGCCCAAAGTAATCGAATATTGCCGTTCGTTTTTTCCGATTTTATTATTAGTATTTGTAGTACGTTCATTTATTTTCCAACCATTCGTCGTACCGACACAATCCTTAGAACCAACCGTGATGCCAAAAGCATTTATTGGTGTTAACGAATTTGCGTATGGTTTACGCTGGCCGCTCAACAATCAAAAAATATTGGCGATCGGTTTGCCCAAACACGGTGATATCGTATTGTTTCATGACGTCACCGTACCCAATAAAGATTTAGTCAAACGTGTCATCGGCTTACCGGGCGATCATATTAGTTACATTGATAAAGTCTTGTATGTGAATGGCCAAAAAGCGGAACAAACTCCCGCGGGCTACACGACGGATAGCAATGACGATCTCGGTCCCGTTTGGACAGTCGAAATAAAACATGAAAATTTTCTCGGTGTACAACACGATATTTATGTACGCCCCGATGTACCTGCGCAAAATTTTTATAATCTAGTAGTCCCGGCAGGTGAATATTTTATGATGGGCGACAATCGCGATGACAGCGAGGATAGTCGTTACTGGGGCTTTGTGCCCGAGCAAAATATTATTGGCAAAGGCTGGTTTGTGATCTTAAGTTGGAACACTAAAATTGGTGCGGTGCGTTGGGATCAGGTGTTTAAAAAGCTGTAATAGTTTATGAACGAACAAAACCTAGCAAATGAGCATAATTATAACGGTCTGCAGCGCGCAGTGCCTCAATATAAGTTTTGCGCGTATCATTCATATTAATTGATTTAGATGCAGATATAGTTATTGGATGACGTGTTTGTTATACGTAACGCGTGACATCAGGAACATTCGCATCTTGAAAACCTTTTTTGCGGAGGGCACAACTATCACAGCTGCCACATGCCTGACCGTGCTCATTTGCACGGTAGCAGGAGACGCTGAGTGAATAATCTACGCCGAGTGATGAGCCTAGTTGAATGATTTCGGCTTTAGTCAAATTCAATAAGGGTGCTTGAATACTCGTGTGCAAACCTTCGACACCTGCTTTGGTCGCCAGATTGGCCATTTTTTCAAAGGCAGTTAAATATTCAGGGCGACAATCGGGATAGCCCGAGTAATCCACACAATTTGCGCCGATGAAAATATCGCGCGCCTCCACTATTTCTGCCCAGCCTAAAGCATAGGCTAAAAAAATGGTATTACGTGCTGGAACATAGGTGTTGGGGATGCCACTGTTATTTTCCCGTTTAGCATCTAGCACAGCGATATTAGAATTGATCAGTGATGATTTAACGTTTGGATCAAAAACGATTGGCAAAGTAAGATGTTTTTTAACATTATAAATTTCGGCTATTTTTTGTGCTTGTTTAAGTTCAGAATTATGCTGTTGACCGTAGTCGAAGCTGAGTGCATAACATTCAAGTGCTTGGCTTTTAGCTATTGCTAAACAAGTGAGTGAATCGAGTCCACCGGATAATAATATAACTGCCTTTTTCACCATACCCTCACCGTGCCCTCTCTCGCAAGCGGTAGAGGGGAATAACGTGCTTTGGCCGTCTTAGTTTCTGAAACCGAAACTTCAATCAGCGATATATTTTTATGTTCAACTAACAGGTTTTCAAATATTTCAAACAAATGTTTCGCAATACTTTCTACGCTGGTATTAACGCCACCTGGCAGAGTGTAAAATTTTTGCGAATTAGTGATTAAAAATTGCTGTAATTTACTATCATCTTGAGAAACAATGGTAACGTGATCTAAATTATTTTGAACCCAATTATTAAATAAATTTTTGATATCAGAAAAGTCGACCACAAAATCGTATTGATCTAACGTTGGTGCGCCTAAAACCACTTCAACACCATAATCATGGCCGTGCAAGTTTTGACACTTTCCCTGATAGCCTTTTAGTATACGGTGTGCTGCCGAAAAATCACTTAACTGTTTACTAATATAATACATATCTATGGCCTTCCAATTAAACTTAAAAATTCAGCGCGAGTTGCCGCTTCATCACGAAACGCACCCAGCATGGCGGATGTAGTCATAGTGGCATTTTGTTTTTCTACGCCACGCATCATCATACAAAAATGTTTCGCTTCAATAATAACGCCCACGCCTTCACCGCCGACAATCGATTGCAGGCAATTAGCGATTTGCATGGTCAAATTTTCCTGGATTTGCAAGCGGCGTGCAAAGTGATCCACAATTCGCGCGATTTTTGACAAGCCAATAACTTTGCCTTGTGGCAGATAGGCAACATGACACGAACCGACAAATGGCAATAAATGATGTTCGCATAACGAATACATCTCAATATTTTTAAGGATGATCATCTCATCATTATCGGAGTCAAACACCGCATCATTAATGATGTCTTTCAGTTTCTCGCTATAGCCTTTAGTTAAAAATTTTAAGGCTTTAGCAGCACGTTTTGGTGTGTCTTTCAAACCTTCACGCTTAGGATCTTCGCCTAAATTTATTAATAACTCACGATATAAATTTTCCATAGAAACCTCAGTATTATTATTTTCCAGTCGCTTCATCCCAAATATGAATATGCAGGCGTGGCGAAAAATTAAAATTATTTTCGATACATAGCTCAGCCACCATTTGTAGTTTCGATTGCATCGCTTTTAACGTTCCCCCTTCGGGCATGAGCCAAATGCGGCTGGTATCTAAATTTAACACAGTTTGATAATCAGTTTTTATTTCTGCAACATCTTTATTAGATTGCACCACAAATTTAAAAACCGCCTGCGGTAACGCCGCAAACTTTTTTAAAGTATCTAATTGATAGCGTTTATCACGCGACTCTCCACTAGAGATTAATTTAGGGCTTACATTAAACTGATTAATACGCTGCTGCAAGTATAGATTTGGAGTGATTGTCGCGTTCGTTTCGATTTCAATGTAGATGGGAGATGAACTGCGAGTATCGAGTAACTTAATAAATTCCGCTACTTTTTCTTGTTGTAATAACGGCTCACCACCGGTTATCACCAAGTGCGCGCCTCCACGCAACTTATCCAACCAATTATTTTGTTCCCATTCTTGAATGATGCTCGCAAAGCTATATGCTTTGCCTTGCTTCCAAACTAATTTGGTATCACACCCCAAGTGTTCGCCAGTAAGCGGTGCAAGATAAGAAAATCCAGGACAGTTTAGATTGCATGCGGCTAAGCGCAGAAGTAAGGCCGGGCGCCCAGCACTAGCACCTTCACCTTGGATACTAAAAAACATTTCACTGACAATTAAGCGTTCTGCTTCCATAAATTACTTCTAATTATTTAAAATTTTTTTTGCATATAAATTGAGGGGGTCTGGATGTTGTCGCATAGCTCTCATAATCTCGAAACCAATTCCTTGAGTACGGTGTTCAAGAGCAAGAATAATATCACAAATATAAGCATAAGTTGTGTAATAGCCCCTGCCTTCAGACTCATTTCATTTTGGAAAAGGCTAAAGATCGACAAAATAGGCTTTTATCTCTACACTAGCGTTCTGTATGATAAAGGAGAGAATGGATGCTAAATATTATCTGGTTGGGCTTAGTGCTAGGCTCAATTATTATTGGGGCTATTAATGGCACAATCCCGGCAGTCGTAAACGCAGTGACTGATTCTGCTGCTAGCGCCGTGGTATTAGCCCTCGGCTTGATTGGCATCATGGCCTTATGGCTGGGCTTGATGCGCATCGCGGAAGACGCGGGTTTGATCCGCGGTCTGTCTAAATTAATTAGTCCTGTTTTACGTTTTTTGTTTCCGCAAATTCCCCGCGACCATCCGGTATTCGGCGCCATGACCCTAAATATTTCAGCGAATGTACTAGGTCTTGCGAATGCCGCCACGCCGTTCGGTTTGAAAGCGATGGAAGAATTGAGTAAATTAAACAAAACACCGGGTACAGCATCCGATTCAATGTGTATGTTTGTTGCGATCAACACCGGCAGCGTACAACTCATTCCCGCGACGGCCATTGCGATTTTGGCCAGTGCCGGCGATCCCTCACCAACGAGCATTATTATTCCGGTATTAATTGCTACGGCTTGTGCAACGACCACCGGAATTTTATCCGCCAAATGGTTTTCGAAAATGCCCTTTTTTAAAATTAAACCTGAGCATCAAGTACGGGAGACTAAATAATGGATTGGCAAATGCTCAGTGCTAGTGCATCCAATTGGTTATTTTTAATTTTTATCGGCGGCATTCCGCTGATCGGTTTTTTACGTAAAGTCAATGTGTTTGAATCGTTTGTTATCGGCGCGAAAGAAGGTTTTGAAATTGTAGTACGCATCATTCCCTATTTGGTCGGCATTGTGGTGGGTGTCGGCATGTTCCGCGCTGCCGGTGGTTTCGACCTGATCGCCCACTGGCTGAGTCCAGTATTTCACGCGCTCGGTTTTCCACCGGAATTATTACCGTTTGCTTTGGTGCGCCCGTTTTCGGGAACCGCAGCCAAAGGTATTCTCGCGGAAATTGCGCATACCTACGGTGGCCATTCATTTTTAGCACATGCCGCCGCAACGATGATGGGCAGTACTGAAACGACATTTTATGTGATCGCCGTTTACTTCGGAGCCGCAAGTATTCGCAAAACACGTTATGCGATTGGTGCGGGATTATTAGCCGATCTCGTGGGGGTGATCATGGCCGTCGTCGTCACGCACTGGTTTTACTCGCCCTAAAACACTTTTTGCGTTATTCTAACGCTAAATTAACGGTATAACGATCATGTCGCTTAGAGCTAACTTTTATCAAAAATCCGGTGCGACGTTTGCTTTTAATCCTTGGGATCTATTGGCACTGGTGATCGTGCTCGCGATCTTCACGGCGTTGGGCTGGGCGGCGACTAAAATGTCGCATCCGTTTAATCTCGGTGACCAAATTCCCATTTCGCTCGGTTACTCTCATCTTCCTTATTACGCCCTCGAAAGCGTACTGCGCATGTTGATCGCCTTGGCGGTTTCGATTGTGGTAACCTTTGTCGTCGGTGCCTTGGCGGCCAAAAGCAAACATGCGGAACGCATTATTATTCCTTGTATCGATATTTTGCAATCCGTTCCAGTATTAGGCTTTTTATCTATTACTATCAGTGGTTTTATCGCCTTATTTCCGGGCAGCTTACTCGGCCCACAATTTTGTACGATTTTCGTCTTGTTCACTGCACAAGTGTGGAACATGATTTTTGGTTTTTATCAAAGCTTGCGCACTTTGCCCGATGATCTGATTGAAGCGGCACGGATGTTTAATCTTTCTCCGTGGCAACGTTTTTGGCGTTTGGAAGTCCCGTTTGCGATGCCTAACTTATTATGGAACATGATGGTGTCGATGTCACAATGTTGGGTGCCGCTCACCTTTTCAGAAGCTATTTCGGTTGCCAATCAGAACATTCATTTACCCGGGATCGGTTCTTATATTTTTGTCGCCATTCAACAAGCGAATATGCACGCGATCTTCGCCGCGATTATTACGATGTTTATCGTGATCGCTTTTTATGATCAACTTATGTTTCGTCCCTTGATCAAATGGGCAGAAAAATTTAAGTTTGAGTCCTTGCCCGATGAACGTCCATCACGCGCCTGGTTTACCAGTTTATTGCACCGTACGCATTTATCGCGCTATCTGGGGAAATTGACCGCGAAAATTAGTGATCGATTTATTAATCCACGATGGCGCAAAACCGGCTACCAAGAAACCGTACCGCGTAACAATCAATGGAATAAAATACTGTTAGTGTTGCTGTATGGCAGTGTATTAGCAGGACTGGGTTTTGGTATTTTTCAATTAGGCGATTTCGTCTTTGCTAATTTGGGCTGGGTGGAGATTCGTCATGCTTTACTGCTCGCCTTAGCCAGCGGAGCACGGGTATTTTTAGCCGTGATCATCTCCTCGATCATTTGGGTACCGCTCGGAGTACTGATCGGTCGACATCGTACGCTGGCGAAATTCGCGCAACCCGTCGTGCAATTTTGTGCGGCGTTTCCGACTAACTTACTGTATCCCTTAGCCGTATTGTTAATTTTACGCTATAACTTAGATGTAAATCTGTGGGTGACGATCTTGATTGTCATCGGTGCGCAATGGTATATTTTATTTAACGTGATCGCCGGTATGTCGACTTTTCCGAAAGAAATCCTCTACGCGGCGAAAATTTTCAATGTGAAAGGTTGGTTGTGGTGGCGACAGGTCATTTTACCCGGAATTTTCCCGTATTATATTACGGGCGCAATCACCGCCGCTGGTGGCGCGTGGAACTTAACGATTATTGCCGAGTTGATCAGCTGGGGTACGCATACTTATAAGGCCTTTGGTGTGGGTGCGTATATTACGGAGTACACTAACAGCGGTGATTTTCACCGCGTGGCATTAGGTATTGGTATCATGTGTTGTTTTGTGATCGCATTCAATTGGATCTTATGGCGACCCATGTATAATTTGGCAGAACGACGATTTAAGATCAGTTAGGGATATAAATATGCTGCAACATGTTATGTTAGGTGACTTCCGTTATGGATGACCTGATTGTTAACGTAAAAAAAGTAAACAAAGCCTTTTTGTCCGCCGATGGTCAGGAACTGTCGGTGCTCAAAGATGTGGACTTACAACTTAAAGAAAATGAAATTGTGGCCTTACTCGGTAAATCCGGTTCGGGAAAATCAACTCTGCTGCGTATCATTGCTGGCTTAGTGTATCCCACGACTGGCGAAGTACTCTATCGTAACCAACCCGTCGAAGGTCCCATCAAAGAATTATCAATGGTGTTTCAAAGTTTTGCGCTGATGCCGTGGCTAACTGTTTTACAAAATGTGGAGCTTGGCTTAGAAGCCCAAGGCGTACCGCGCGACGAACGACGCAAACGTGCCTTAAAAGCGATTGATACCATCGGCTTAGACGGTTTCGAGTCAGCGTATCCCAAAGAATTATCTGGTGGTATGCGCCAGCGTGTTGGTTTTGCGCGAGCGTTAGTCGTGAATCCTGATTTGTTATTAATGGATGAACCGTTCTCCGCACTCGATGTCCTCACGGCTGACAATCTGCGCAGCGACTTATTAGAACTGTGGGTTGAGAAAAAAACCAATACCAAGGGTATTTTGATTGTCACACACAATATTGAAGAAGCGGTGATTATCGCTGATCGAGTAATTGTGTTAAGCAGTAACCCCGGTACTATTTACGCTGAGTTAAAAATTGATCTGCCGCAGCCCCGTGATGAGGACTCACTGGCATTTCGTAAATATGTCGATCAAATTTATCAAATCATGATGGAGCGTGCTGGCGAAACAAGGCAAATTGCCGCGCGCATGCACAAACGAGACCTTGGTTTAGGCTATCCATTACCGGACACCAATGTCTCTGAATTAACGGGTCTACTTGAAAGCTTGGTAGAATATGAAGGTGAAAAAATCGATCTTCCCAAATTGGCGGAAGAATGGCATTTGGATATCGATGATCTGTTCCCGATGTTAGAAACCTTAGAGTTGTTTGGTCTGACCAAAATTTCACATGGCAATGTCGAACTCACTAAAGATGGAAAACAATTTGCTGAAGCAGATATCTTGGAACGTAAACAAATGTTTGCTAAATATCTCAAAGATCACGTGCCCTTGATCCAACATATTTGTCACATACTGCATGATCGCCGCGGCCATCGCGCTTCTGAAGATCGCTTCTTAACAAAACTGGAAGATTATTTCACTGAAAAAGAAGCCGAACGAGTACTCGAAACCGCGATTGGTTGGGGACGTTATGCCGAACTTTTTGCGTATGATTATAATACGGGTGTGCTGAGTCTCGAAGATCCAGAGTAGGAAAATGATTGAAAGCACTTCTTGTTAGACTAAAACTTTTTGTAGCCAAGCACTAATATCTCGAATTTCTTCAAGACATACTTGATGCGCCATCGGATAGATGTGCCAATCGATCGGATAATCATGGGCTTGTAGATACTCTCGTGTTAGTTGCGCCATAGCGAGCGGTAACACCGTATCGTTCGAACCATGCGCAATAAAGATCGCTAAATTGGTGTTTTCGACGCTTTTTTCTTCAGCCATGAGATCAGCAATGGGTAAATAGCTTGACAGAACCATCACACCGGCCAGCTTTTGGGTATAGCGTAATGCCGTGTGCAAAGCGATGGCGCCTCCTTGTGAAAAGCCCGCTAACACGATTTTATCACTGGAAATGCCATTATTTATTTCAGTACTGATTAATTGTGCTAATTTTTCTTCTGATCGGCGGATCCCTTGCTCATCTTGTTTGCTAGTGCGATCAAAGCCATAGACATCGTACCAGGCTGGCATTTCATAGCCATTATTGATCGTGACTGGCAAGATGGGCGCTTGGGGAAACACGAAGCGCACAGCTAACGACTCAGGCAGTTTTAGCTGCGGCACGATCGATAAAAAATCATCCGCGCCAGCACCGAGGCCATGCAACCAAATGACCGTCGCTTTAGTGGTATTCTTAGGGTTTATTTCAAGACAATCTAATGATGTTTTTTCCATATAGTGCAGGCTCTTCAAATTAGTCATGACATTCTAATAGCATATTTTGAATGTGCCTAGTATTTTGTTACACAGTAATAGGCTTTAATTATTAGAAGACTGTACGCCATTTAGGATCTGGATCGGGGTGCTCATTTGCATGACCATCGCCCAACTGACTTGTGGGAACGTGCGAAAAATAACGAGGGTGCCAATTGGTTTACCGACGGGCCTCTTGCTCGACAAATCACTAGTGACTAATAAAGTTTGACCAGGTACCGCGCCATCTTGAGCGCCGTAATTTAATGCCACGATACTATCTTTGTTGATTGCGGCATAATCGATCAGATTGGCAATAATTTGCGCGCGCACCGGTTTGCCTGATTTGCCTAATTCGCCAGTCGCTTGCTGCGTAAAGTTTAAAGTCTGCGGATCAGTTTGCGACAAGACTACGCGATCGCCAATTTGTACTGGTTGATCAACCTGCGTAAGTTGCAACGTACTGGAGTCACCCAATTTAGTCACTGTAGCCGTCGCACTATAATCGGCTTCGACACCTAATGTTTTATAGATATTATCTGGGTTTATATAATCGCGTTTTGTATGTAATACCCAAAATTTTTGATTTAAAATCGGATTGAGCAATCCACGCACGATGATCGTGTCACCTTTGTCTGCAACACTCATTCCCCGATCTAATGCAACAACATAAGGTAATGGGCCAAATTCATCCGACGACATCGCCGTGCTTTTATTTAAAAAAGATCCCAAGGATTTTAGGGGGAAGGGGGCAACTGAAGTGGCTTGCGCTGCAATGACGCTAATAAATAATAGAAAAAATAAGCTACCCCTACGTAACATCAATATTATTATCTTTTATAAATCGTAATATCGTTACTGGTATCGTGAAACTCAATGCGATAATTGGCCGCCAAATTATTTTCAGCTTGGCAATTCACTACATTGGCATCCACAGTTTGACTTTTTGCTTTCACCGGATAAACGATCATGCGATGCCATCCTAAACCTGTGGCGCTACTGGCCACTTGGTTGCCGGCATCTTCATACAACGGTAAATTGTTGCTGTCGTAAAAATTGCAACGCCAGTTACCTTGGATGGGGGTGTTACCACTGTTGACTAACACGGCTCTAACGGTAAGCACACCCGAATTAGAATCAGGCGCATAATTACCGTCAGGCAATCGGCGCACGCTGGTCATTTGCGTTACTTCAACTTCATTCCATGCGCGCTTATTGGCAACTTGTGAATCGATGCTCTGCGAATCACCCGATTTTGCATCGGGCGCATTCATGGTGGAATTATAATTACCCGCGGTGCGCGTTGAGCTACAGCCCGTAAGCAATGCGGCCGTCACAATGGTTGTCATAAGAAAAATTTTACGTTTCATAATTTACCTCGAATTAGTACTTTTTAATTTTAGAAATATTTTTGCTGTTGCGCCACACCGCTGCGCCTTGTTGTACATCGATCATCTGCACAAAGAAGGTGTATGAAACCAAGGTGGTTTTACCATCGGGACCCACTGAGGTATCACTGGTTAGGCTACCATCGATACGACATTGGGCGCCGCGCATTTTACCTTTTTTGGCAGCGTTAGCTTGATCATACATTCCAGAGTCAGCTTGACGGTTTAGCTCATTGCCTTGGTTGCCCATTTCTTGCGTTGAGACCACATAAACTGAATTAACCGCTGACGAATTGGTGAGTGTGTCGGCCATTGCATTAGTCATCACCGAGGTATCAACGTACTGATCGGTTTTGTTTGCTACTGGCGAAATGGTGAAAGATTTACAACGATTCATTTTGCCGCTTTGGATCAACTCGTTCGACATATCTTGCGCGACGGTACGCAAATCGTTTTGTGAAAAATTGGTAGTGAGATTATTCACGGCGTTCGGATCTTGATACGAAATCGTGGGGCTCGAACATGATGCTAATAATGCACTCGCGCTAATCAACGCTACTGATAATAATTTTAATTTCATGAGAGACTCCTATTTATATTTAAATACTGAAACTTTGTTGCCGTCGGCGGAAAACTCGACTTTAAAATCGGTCGCTTCAACGTCATTGGCCATACATTTTACCCCTTGATCTTCATTCGGATAAATCGTTACTGGCTGCCAAATTTGTACGGCACCAATGGCCATTTTGTTTGGATCGTAGAATTGGCAACGATAAAAACCGATAATAGCCTTACTACTATCATTATGAAACGTCGTTTGTGCCACTAATAAATTATTAACGACAGCGGAACGCATATCGACAATCGAGATATCACCTGACTTACTGACTTCGGTGACATGCGGATCGAGTGTATTACTGCTACAAGCAGCCAAGGTTAACGCGGCAACACCGGTTAATATAAAATTTCTTAAAATCATTCTTCTCATTTTGTTACCATCGACTGTTGTGTGTTAAAAAATACTTGGTTGCCCATGATCCGAAACGCCAAAATTTGGTATGGTTGGTTCAGAGTGATCTGCTGCGTATACGTTTGTCCATTAACGCGAACAGTTACAGTATGCTGACCATAAGGTAAGTTTAGTCGATTAATGTTAATTTTACTAGGTAATAAAGTCAAGATCCGTTCGTCTGCTTTATCTAATAATATACCGGTGATCGCGGCCCCAATGTTGAGGATCATGCCCAATTGGTCATTTGAGCTCGAACACGATAATTGGGCTGCGGTCACATTGCGTAAGGCCGCTGCAATATTGCGCGCTATCAAATGGGGGGTTTCATCCTTTAATGCCCGTGCGGCCATTAAATTGACATCTGCCATCGGTACGGGGGTCAACTGTTGATCGTCTAATTGATAGCTATAGATAGCATCGTTGTTTTGATCGGGTATCAATTTAGGAAAGAAAATATTGATCGTGTTGACACAATTTTTCTTTGGATCAATAAAGTTCATATTCAAAAAGATCGTCACTTGTTGTGATTCAATTTGCGGCGCGTGTCCCACTTCTTCAACCAGTAATAAATCACTGGTACTCGGTTTGGGATGCATACCATTATCTAGATTGTCTATACTTTTTTGAATCAACGAGTTGGTCGGGCTCAATTGGCCCGCTTTCATATAACCCGGACGCGATAAACTCGGTTCATTTAATGCTTCAAATACAAAGCCCGCCAAGTAATGACTAAACGCATTTTGATAGCTATTTTTCAGCGCTAATACCTTGGATGAATTGATATCACTGAAATCATATTTTTGCAAGATTTGTTGATGCAAATAATTCGCCGCGCGATCGTGCGATTGTTTTTCACTTTCAATCTTGGTTTGATTATAGAGTACCTGGTTATAATTTTGTGTCGCTTGTTCTAGCTCATACATCTTTTTAATTTCAACGCGCGCATTGTCGAAACTATTCAGATCAACAAAATTGAGCGCATAATACGTCGCTAAAAATGATTTTTCATAACCGCGAGGTTGATAAGCATTAGCATTATCGTTAAGCAACATCGAGGTCGCCGCCAGACTGAGCTCACCCGAAGTAGTACTCAACCAACTATTTGCCCAAATATCCATAACCTGCTGGGCACGACCGAAATAAATATTGCTCGGCGGATATTGCTGATCGAGACGCAGCAACATACCGTATTCCATGTTATATAAAATATCGGGTGTCTCTTTCGCTGACATCGCTGATTTGGGATCGCCCGCATAGATTTTTTCAAGACGCTGATCCGACGTACTTTTATAAGAACTAAATGGATTGCTAGCACAACTGGCTAACAGCAAGGTAGCTAAAGCAATTAATAGTATCAGTAATTTATTCATAAGTCCTCATTACAAAACATCCATGACGGATGTTTAGCTCAATGCCTCATCGTATAATTTAAATAATTTTTCAAAATGCTGCTCTTCGTCAAACATCATATCAGCTTTTAATTTACCTTGTTGAGCGAGTTGTTCTCGTACTTGCGGGTGATCGATCAAATATTTAATTTGCGTAGCGAGATCCGTGGGATCTCCGGTCGAGAATAGTAGGCCGGTTTCTTGATGGGTAATAATTTCAGGTACGCCGCCTGCATTGCTACCGATAACAGGTATCTGACAGCGCATTGCTTCGACCAGTACCAAACCGAAGGTTTCTTGATTGGTCGTCAAGACCAGTGCATCTAAAGTACCCATCACCCGCATCGGTTCTTCAATAAAATCAATAAAACATACATAAGGGGTCAGCTGTTTATCCTGACATAGCTGGATCAAGTCTGCCAGGTAAGCAGGGGTCATCACATGCCCGGCAATAATTAACTGCACGGGATAATTTTGTTGGTGGAGTATCGATAAACATTCAATGGCTAAATGTTGGCCTTTGGCATGCTCGATGCGCCCCAAGACACCCATGGTAAATAAATCGGGATTTAAATGATATTTTTTAAAAAAATCGGTGCGTTTTATAGGGTTTTTAGGTGCCTTGGCTACACCCAAATATAAATGTTGGATCTTACTTGCAGAGAGGGGTAATAAGGTTTTAGCTTCAGTGAGGATACGTTTCGTAACGGTTAAATACCGATCAATTTGTGCATAGAAGTAGCGATGATAAAGATCATGTTTACTATGGCGAATGTCCATGTGACGTGTAAAAAATAGTTTGGGTTTATGGTGACTCAACATTTTTGCCAGAACGGCCAAAGGCAGATCTTTATTCCAGTGGATATGCAAAATATCCGGTTTTTGGTGGTCAATTAATCGCGCAATTTTCTTTGCGGTGGCTAAGGGAAAAGCACGTAGCCTAGGAGAAGGTACTAAGGTTAATTTTTCCCAGAAGCTGCTCACCTGAGTGCTTAAAAAAGTATCTTTTCCCAAGATCACATGATGATTAATTCGTTTATTTTGATAAAATCGAATGGAGCGCGCAACATGGAGTTCCAAGCCTCCATGACCCTCCGATAGACATAATGTTAATAGCTTTATATTTCTCACCCGCATATAATAGCGCAAAACCATAATGGTCTCCAATGGAAAATAAGTTTGATATGTCGGAATTAGCAACAACAAACAATCGATGGCAATCCCTCTGGGAGCGCGTAGCTCAATACTTGTTAGTTTTTTTTGCTTTCTGTCTACCGATCGCCTTAGCCCCGGAAAATATCGGATTTGGTTTAGCGGCATTGGCCGCTATCTTGAGCGGCACGTGGTGGCAACAGCGCCACGCTTTACTGCAAAACAAAATGGTTTGGTTGATCCTGCTGCTCGTTATTTTATTTGTCATCGGACTGTTTTACAGTGCCAGCGGTATGGTGTGGCGGTTTCATGTTTTTCGCGAGGAACTCGCACTATTAGCCATTTTGTTTTTATTACCGATAGCAAAGCGAAATAAAAATTATCAATTACTTTGTTTGCTCGCTTATTTAAGCGGTTCTCTTATCGTAGTTTTAATCGCCTTTTTAGGTGCGTGGCATCTATTACCAGCGAACTCTATTTTTCAGCATCCTGAGCCTTACTATGTTTTTTTTAAAATCTATGGTGCAATGTTCATTGCTTTTGCTGCTTTCATTGCTTTGCATTTTATCAAATTGTATTGGCGACAACCCAAAGTTTGGCTATTTGTGGCAATCTTTTTATTGCTGAGCTTTAATGTGTTATGGCAGAGTGGATCACGCACTGGCTACCTGCTGTATTTTACTTTATTGTTAGTCTTTGTATTTTTCCAACCTTTTACCTGGAAAGCGCGTTGCATTTATTTGCTTCTGATTGTATTAGCCTCTGTATTGATCTATCTTTACTCACCAAATTTGCATCAGGGACTTGATCGCGCCTTTAAAAATGTTTCAACGGCAAATGCGGTGTTAGCAACTGATATTCCCATTCAACAAAGTACCATTGATGGCTCGACCTCGATACGTTTGCGTTATTTGCGTAATACCTTTGAGTTATGGGTATTAAATCCCTTATTTGGCAATGGCACCGGCGGCTTTCGTGAGGCAGATATCGAATTAGGAGGTGTTACGGCGGGGGGTGGAATTTCCACAGCACTATCCGCACAAACGTCGCCAGAGCAAACGTATGCTCGAGTTTTGGTGGAACACGGTTTAATGGGCTTAGCCGTACTGTTAGCATTATGGGGTATACAGATATATTATAGTTTTAAACTATCGGATAAAATGTTTGCTAATTTGGCCTTAGGTTTTATGACCATGATGATCTTTGGATCGTTTAGTCAGGATTTATTACGTGATGAATCGCCGCGTTTATTTTATATTTTCTTCAGCGCTTTGTTTTTTGCGCCTATCATTTTTAAAACTCGTACTGAGTCTTAAGCTATGATGCGATTCAATTACTTTCGTGACCACTGGCGTCGATTCACGTTGAGTGTTACCTTTTTGCTATTTATTCTATTTGGATTTTGCTTACCGATTGCTTTAGCACCACAAAACATGGGTTTTGGATTGGCTGTGTTTGCGGCATTTATTTCGGGTGAATGGTGGCGACAACGTAAAATCTTGTTAAACAACAAAATGATTTGCGTATTACTGCTGTTAATTAGTTTATTTGCAGCGGGTATTTTTTATGGCGATAGCACTTTTTTATGGAAATTAAAAGTATTTAAAAAAGAGCTCGGCCTCCTCACGATTGTTTTTCTACTGCCGATTGTTGTTCCTACTTTAAGCTATTTACGTATCTGTTTATACGCTTATATTATTGGCTGCTTAGTCGTTGTGGCGATCGCTTTTCTGGGTCACTATGCACTATTGCCTCATTGGCATGTGTTCCAGAATCCGGGACCCTATTATGCGTTTTTTAAAATCTATGGTGCTATGTTAGTCACATTCGGTGCATTTATTAGCTTTCATTTACTTTGCCAAAATTGGTCGAATAAATTAAAATGGTGTTGCTTATTATTAATTTTTATTTTATTAAGCTATAACGTACTGTGGCAAAGTGATGCTCGCACCGGTTATTTGGAATATATCGCATTAGCTGTCGTTTTTTTATTGTTTTATCCATGGCGACGATTATTTAAGATAGTAGCCATTTTATTAGTTATTATTGCTAGTGTTGGTGTTGTGAAATATTCTCAGAATTTTTCAATGGGCATGATGCGTGCTTTTAATAACGTTTCCTTGCAAACGATTTTGCATCCTCATACAAGCAATGGAGTCGATGGCTCAACGAGTACGCGTATTGTTTATCTTCATAATTCTTATACACTTTGGAAGCAAGCTCCATTCTTTGGACATGGTACAGGCGGTTTTAGAGGTGCTGATATTAAAATAGGCGGCGTTTCAGCTGCAGGCGTGATGTCAACCGAAAGCGCAGCACAAACCACTCCGGAGCAAACCTACGCACGTATTCTAGTTGAGCAAGGTATCGTTGGCTTAACCATTTTACTCGTGCTATGGGGCGTACAATTATTCTACGCGTTTAAATTAAATAATCCGATGCGTAAAAATCTAGCGATTGGTGTAGTGGTAACTATGTTGCTAGCATCTTTTAGTCAGGATTTATTGAAGGATGAATCACCACGATTATTTTATATTTATTTTACGAGTCTTCTGTTTGCGCCTTTAGTACAGCGTAAAGGCAGTGAAACATAGATAAGTAGATAATGCCCCCACCCGAGCCCTCCCTTGTGTACTCTCCCCTAACGGAGACAGGCCACGGGAGGGCTAGGGTGGGGGAAAGTGAGAGAAATATGACTATAAGTTTATTTGAGCAAATTCAAACCATCTATCAGCAACATGATAATGCTGTCTTATTAAATTTACTGGATCCGCTTGCTAAGCAACTGCGTAGTACGCACGATTCGGCAGATTTAAAAGTAGCACAGCGTGCTCAAGCACTTGCAGCTATTCGCCTGCCCGATGATTACTGGCGTATTTTCAAACATATGTACTGGCAGGATGCCGAAGTGCCCGCCGAGTTTCAATTAGTAGCTGATCAACATCGTGCTCAATTAGAAAAACAGCAGGGTGTGCCAGGAATGAGTGAGCAGAATATTTGGCTCTGGGATGATAAAACAGCCCAGCCCATGGTGGTTCTGAACCAGCACAGCAAAAAGCGTTATCGTAGTAAATGGCGACAATTAGAACAACTATGGCGTGTGTTGTGGGCATTGCCAAAGATTGGGTGGCGTTATCGAAAAATAGTACGCCAAAGCTTTAAAAATTCTGTTTTGCTACAAAACCGTATTGGCATTGCTTTGCAAGTTGAGCACGCCGAACACGAGTTACCGTTGCTAGCCCAACTGCAAAATATTCCGGTGCTATTACGTTTGGCTTGCCATGAAACAGCAACGCAATGGCAACTAACGATTGAGCTTATAAATAAATTATATCAGCAAGGAAACCAAGTAGCCGTTGCTTTACTGCAAGATCGCGAGGCCGTGTTAGCTCCCCAAAAATGGCGTGCTTTTTTAC
Source organism: Gammaproteobacteria bacterium (assembly GCA_009692385.1). GTDB lineage: Bacteria > Pseudomonadota > Gammaproteobacteria > JABDGN01 > JABDGN01 > SHZH01. The sequence goes on from SHZH01000001.1 coordinate 48,088, forward strand.
AGTTTGTTATACCAAAAATTTATGATAAAACAGAATGGCTTGAAGTTGGACATGCCATTAATCGAGTGAAATGGGGTATTTGGGAGGCGGCTGAATATTGTCAATTAGTGGCGATAGCATTTGAATTCAAGACACAATACCCCAAATTACGTTTTGTCGGTCCTGCAGTGATCGATTTCGAATGGTATCGGGTGATCGATGCGCTACGTGCGTTGCCGAAAAAAATTCATTTTTATGGATTATCGCAACATCTTTATGTCGATCGCCGTGGCGCCCCTGAAAATCACCAAGGAAAATTTTCAACCTTAGAAAAATGTGCGATGGGTAAAGCAATGGCAAGCACACTCGATTGTAATGGCCGTTATATTATTTCGGAAATGAATTGGCCTCTGAAAGATACGGGGATTTGGTCACCAATTGGTTCGCCGTATACCGCGCCGGAATGGTTTCGTGATCGCCCGGGTGTGACTGAAGAAGAATATGCCAATTACCTAATTCGTTATCTTGCAATTTGCGTATGTTCCGGTCATGTTGAACAAGTATTCATTTGGCGGTTAGCAGCGCATGGCTTTGGATTGGTGGATGATCGCGATCAATGGCGCTTACGACCGGCATTTTTTGCGTTACAAAAATTCATTAAGATCCTAGGCAATGCAACTTTTGTTGAACGCTTGTCCAGCGATAAAAATGTTTATTTATTAAAGTTTATTGTGGATAAAAAAGAAATAATATTAGGTTGGACGACGCAGGGTACTTGCTATTTTGATCTACCTTTTGTAAAGAATATTATTTTGAGTGAAAAGCCAGAATATTTCTTTTCCATTTAACTCAGCTCCTCATTTTAAATGCTTAGTTGAGCACAAACGTAATTTGCCCGCAATATTTAATGATGCCTTTGCAATTAACTAACATTTCACCATCAACTTCTGCATCAATGTTATCGGCGTTGATCAGTATCGTAGTCGCTTTTATGGCAGTTGTAGGATACGGTTTATGAGAAAAGCGACGCCACATCAAATTAATTAGATCCCAATGATGTCTGATTTTAATTA
>SHZH01000054.1 GCA_009692385.1 Gammaproteobacteria bacterium
CGCCTGCGCCTGCGCCTGCGCCTGCGCCTGCGCCAGCATTAACACCCGCATGACCAAAGCGATCATAAGCGGCACGTTTTGATGTATTGGTTAAAATTTCATAAGCCTCTTTTGCCTCTTTAAATTTCATTTCAGCATCTTTATCATCAGGATTACGATCCGGATGATATTTCATAGCTAATTTACGAAAACATTTTTTAATTTCGGTTTCGTCAGCCGTCTTGGCGACGCCAAGAACTTCATAATAATCGCGCTGTGACATTTATTAACCCTTATTTAATTCTCAAGTAGGGGCACGTTGCGCGTGCCCTTTAAACAAGCAGGGCACGCGCAGCGTGCCCCTACACAATACAATTTATTTACTTATTTTTTCTTTTTATCTTCGTCAGTGATCTCTTCGAACTCTGCGTCAACTACACCATCATCTTTCTTCGATTGTGCATGTTCTGCACCATCCGCCGCTCCGCCTTGAGCAGCTTGAGCTGCAGCGGCTACTGCAGCCATTAATGCCGTTGAGGCTTCAGATAAGGTTTTAGTAGCTGCTTCAATTTTCGCTTTATCATCTGATTTGATCGCTTCACGCAATTCAGTTAAAGCGGCTTCAATTTTCGCTTTATCATCAGCACTCGTTGTGGCCTCAGATTCTTTCAACATTTTCTCGGTTGAATGCACTAAATGATCCGCTTGATTTTTCACATCAACCAATTCTTTAAATTTACGATCATCTTCCACATTCTCTTGCGCATCTTTGATCATATTTTTAATTTCATCTTCTGATAAACCACTCGACGCTTTGATCACGATTGATTGTTGTTTGCCAGTTTGTTTATCTTTTGCTGATACGTTTAAGATACCATTGGCATCAATATCAAACGTCACTTCGATTTGCGGCATACCGCGGGGTGCGGGTGGAATATTTGACAAATCAAATTTACCTAAGGATTTATTATTACTAGCACGGTCACGCTCACCTTGTAGCACGTGCACTGTCACAGCGGGCTGATTATCATCTGCCGTTGAAAACACTTGTGATGCTTTTGTCGGGATCGTCGTGTTTTTCTCGATCAATTTAGTCATCACACCACCCATGGTTTCGATACCTAAAGACAATGGTGTAACATCCAATAATAATACGTCTTTAACATCGCCTGACAAGACCGCACCTTGGATCGCAGCCCCGACCGCAACGGCTTCATCCGGATTCACATCTTTACGTGGTTTTTTGCCAAAGATTTTCTCGACGGTTTCTTGAATTTTTGGCATGCGAGTTTGACCACCGACCAAGATCACTTCTTGGATATCAGCAGCCGATTTACCCGCGTCTTTTAACGCTGTTTCACAGGGTTTGATCGATTGTTGAATTAAATCTTCCACTAACGATTCTAATTTAGCACGCGTCAATTTCACATTTAAGTGTTTTGGACCCGAGGCGTCAGCCGTTACGTATGGTAGGTTAATATCCGTTTGTTCCGTCGTCGACAATTCGATCTTGGCTTTTTCGGCTGCTTCTTTTAAGCGTTGCAGTGCAATCGGATCTTTTCTTAAATCGAGGCCCGTGTCTTTTTTAAACTCGTCAACTAAGAAATCGATAATACGCATATCAAAATCTTCACCACCGAGAAAAGTATCACCGTTAGTGGCTAGTACTTCAAATTGATGTTCACCATCCACTGAAGCGATTTCAATAATTGAAACGTCGAAGGTACCACCACCCATATCGTAAACCGCAATGATTGAATCACCTTTTTTCTTATCTAAGCCATATGCTAACGCGGCGGCAGTTGGCTCGTTAATAATACGTTTAACATCTAAACCCGCAATACGACCGGCATCCTTAGTCGCTTGACGTTGTGAATCGTTAAAATAAGCCGGAACGGTGATCACCGCTTCGGTCACTGTCTCACCTAAATAGGCTTCAGCGGTTTCCTTCATTTTACGCAGTACTTGTGCAGAAACTTGTTGTGGTGCTAATTTTTCACCGTTGACATCAATCCACGCATCACCATTATCGGCAGCAATAATTTTATAGGGCACCATTTTGATGTCGCGTTGCACCACTTCATCGGCGAATTTACGACCGATCAAACGTTTAACCGCGTTCAACGTATTTTTAGGATTGGTAATGGCTTGACGTTTTGCAGACTCACCCACTAAGACTTGACCATCGGCGGTATAGGCGACGATTGACGGTGTCGTCCGTTTACCTTCTGCATTTTCAATAACTTTAGGTGTGCCCCCTTCCATGACTGCTACACACGAGTTAGTGGTTCCTAAATCGATACCTATAATTTTACCCATTGTCTTTCTCCTGATATTTAATATTTGTTTAAGTTTGTTTCAATATGGGGATCACCCATTTATATTTCAAGTCTCTATTGGGCAATGATCACCATTGCCGGTCTTAATAAACGCTCATGTAATTTATAGCCCTTTTGTAATACATTGATCACCGTATTGGGGTCGCTTTGGGTACCTGGTTGTGCGGATACCGCTTCCATCTCCGCTGTATCAAAGGGATGACCCATGGGATCAATCTCTTGGACACCATTCTTTTTGAGGGTATCGAGTAATAATTTCAAGGTGAGTTCCATGCCTTCATGAATGGCTTTTGCATCGCCACTTAAATTTTTACCGATATCAAGTCCGCTTTGAATGCTGTCCACCACGGCTAATAATTCTTTTAAAATCTTTTCAATACCAAACTTATGGGCACTGGCCACATCCCGCTCAACACGACGACGTAAATTTTCCATTTCGGCTTGGGTGCGTACCGCTTTGTCCCAGTTTTCATCGGCTGTTTGTTGCGCTTGACGGCATTCGACCGCTAATTCTTCAAAGGTTAATTGGGCTAAACGATCGATATCTTCTGCAACTTCGCGTTCTGCGATGACCTCCGTCGCTTTAATAATCGCTTCGGTTCCAGGGTGTTCTTTTTCGTGGCTCATGATTAATCCTTAATGGTGTCAATTGCATAAGTATAGCCGCTTCTATAAAATTTCAAGGGGTTCAATGTAAAATTTTCAGCTATTCCCCCTTTAGTGTCTTCCTGGCAATGATTTTGCGTTATAATCAAGAAAGTAGAGTGAGGCAAATATGATCAAACGTATTGGGATAGGCGTAGTAATTTTCTGTTTAAGAGGAACCTAAATAGTATGTCTACTCATTTTAAAACCATTGCGCTAATTGCCCGTCAAAACCGGCCTGAATTAACTGAAACCTTGGAAACATTAACCACTTACCTGCAAAGTGAGAACTATGATCTATTAGTTGAAACACACACCGCCAAATTAATTCCGCACCTTAAACTTAAAACCGTTGCTTATGAAGAATTGGGCAAAGATACCGATCTCATTATCGTGATTGGCGGCGATGGCAGTTTACTTTATGCAGCCAAGTCGGCACTGAAGTATAACACCCCGATTATTGGGGTTAATCGAGGTACCTTGGGGTTTTTAACGGATATTAATCCCGAAGAGGCTATCGAGAAAATTGGCGAAATATTGGCCGGCAAATATCAAGAAGAACGGCGTTTAGTGTTAGAAGCCGTGATCCACGATGGTCATGGTAAAATCGTCAGCCAAGCGCTCGCGCTGAATGATGTCGTTTTACTGCCGAGTAAAGATAGCGCCCGCATGATCCAATTTGATGTGAAAATTAATAAAGAGTTTGTTTGCAGCCAACGCTCTGATGGACTAATTGTTGCCACACCCACTGGCTCAACTGCCTATGCTCTTTCTGGTGGTGGACCCATCTTGAGTCCCGAGATCGACGCTATTACCTTAGTCCCCATGTTTCCTCACACGTTAACGATGCGACCAATCGTCGTCAGTGCCAATAGCAAAGTGAAAATTACGATCAGTAATAATTTAGAAACTAAACCACGGGTTAGTTGTGATGGTGAAACGCCATTAGTTATTCCCGCTGATGGCCACATTCATATTAATAAAAGTCAATATACGTTACGTTTGTTGCATCCTCAAGATTATGATTATTACCACACCTTAAGAACTAAATTACACTGGGGCACCGCATTGTGCTAACGCATATTCATTTGCAAAATTTTGCGATTGTTGAGAAGTTAGAGCTAGAATTACACGCTGGCATGACGGCACTGACCGGAGAAACGGGGGCTGGCAAATCAATTATTTTGGATGCCTTACAATTGGCACTGGGTGGACGCGGGGCCACCAGTGTGATCCGTCATGGTACTGAACGTACCGATATTACGGCAATTTTCGATCTTACTCGTTTATCGAGTGCCCAGCTCTGGTTGCAAAATAACGATTTTACGTATGAAAATAACGAGTGCTATTTACGCCGGGTATTAAGTATTGATGGTCGATCGCGACATTTTATTAACGGCCAAGCTTGCGCTCAACAACAGTTGCGTGATCTCGGTGAGTTGTTGTTAACGATCCATGGTCAACATGAACATCAAAATTTATTAAAGCGCGATCAACAACGTGCAACACTCGATCGTTACGCGCAACATCCGGATTTGCTGAGTACCGTAAAAAACCTGGCCAATCAATGGAAAAATATCCAGCAGCAATTAGAACAATTACAACACGCAGGTGGCGCACCTGCAAAATTAGCCTTATTGCAATATCAAGTGAGCGAATTACAAAATTTGGCACTCACCCCTAATGAATTAGTGGAACTAGAGAAAGAGCAAAAGCAATTAGCCCATGCCGATCAATTACTCAGCACGTTGGCGCACGCACTGAATTTACTTGATGATGATGAACAAACATCGATCACTAAAAATCTAAACACAGCGTTACGAGATGTACAACATCTCATTAATATCGCTCCATCAATACAATCGAGTGCCGCGCTGCTAGAATCAGCCATTATTCAAGTACAAGAAGCGAGTAATGAATTAAACCATTATCGCGATCAGGTAGAAATCAATCCGGAACGTTTACACTATGTGGAACAACGTTTAGAACAAATTCATGCTGCGGCACGTAAGCATCATATTAAGCCTGAAGCACTGCTGGAAATGCAAACGCAATTAGAAGCTGAACTCGATCGCTGGCAGCATGCAGGAGAACATCAGGAAAAGCTACTTCTACAATTGACGCAACTCGAAAATGATTATCAACATGCCGCTCAAAATTTGCGGACTAGCCGCGAGAAAAGTGCAAAAAAACTCAGTCAGTTAGTTAGTGAGAATATGCAGCACCTCGGTATGCAAGGGGGTCAATTTGAAATCCAACTGACCGCCAATGATATGCTTATACCCTCACCTCATGGCAGCGAGCGCATTGAATTTTACGTCAGCGCTAATCCTGGACTGCCTTTACAACTACTCAATAAAGTGGCTTCCGGTGGCGAATTATCAAGAATTAGTTTAGCACTGCAAATGATCACCGCTGAACAAGAAGATACACCCACCTTAATTTTCGATGAAGTCGATGTCGGGATCGGCGGTACCACCGCGGCCATCGTCGGCCAATTACTACATCAACTCAGCACTAAAGTACAAGTACTATGTATCACCCATTTACCGCAAGTCGCAGCCCAAGCGACGCATCATTTACACGTTAAGAAATGGGTCGAAAATAAACAAACGATTGCCAGTATCGTGCCATTACTTCAAAAAGCGCGTGTTGATGAAATTGCACGGATGCTGGGTGGTATTAAAATCACTGAACAGACAGTAAAGCATGCAGAAGAAATGCTAACTAATTAAAGTTATGCAAGAATAATTATTGTTAATTATTTTTTTAGTCTAATTGTTAATAATTAATCGAAAAGAACTTTATTTTAGGATGATCTAATAAGATAAGCTTTGCTAAAACAAATGAATTTTGCTAAAATACATCTCTGAAAAGGATCGACCGAAGCACATATTTATGGAAAAAAAACCGACCAATTTCAATCTCACTCGTTTCTCCGCTGGTAGTAGTCGCGAAATTTTACATATTGCCTTCCCGTTAATGTTAGCGTCGATCTCGGCCAACTTCATGTTGTTTTGCGATCGCATTATCTTGGCGCATTTTTCATTAGATGCCATGAATGCTGTTGCCATTGCGACCATGATGATTTCCGTATTCCAATTTGGCCTCATTGCGATTGCGAGTATTGCAGAAGTTTTTGTTGGACAATATAACGGTGCCGGTTTAAAACGCAAAATGGCTGAGCCCGTTTGGCAAATGATCTGGTTATCGTTATTCTCAGCCCTATTATTTATTCCTCTAGCACTCTATAGCGGTCAGTGGATCATTCCCCATGACTATCAAGCACTAGGATTACCTTTCTATCAACCGCTGACGGCAGCAACACCTTTGGTGGGTGTCAGTGCTGCGATCTCCGCATTTTTTATCGGCCGTGGTAAAACGCGTTTGGTCATGTATTCAACTATTGCAGCAAATGTGCTTAACTTAGGATTAGATATTATTTTGATCTTTGGTGTTCCTCATCTGGTGCCTGCGATGGGGACACTGGGCGCGGCAATTGCCAGTATTTTCGCGCAATCCATCCAAGTACTTATTTTATTCCTGCTCTTTTTAAATGAAAAAAATCGTAAGAAATATGGTACTGACATTTCGTATTTCAACCCAAGCGTAATGTGGAATTGTATTCGGATCGGCGCACCCAATGCCATAGGCCACATGGTTGATATTGGTGCTTGGGCATTTTTAATTAGCATCATGGCGCGCGTCAGTAATCTACATGTTACGGTGACATCGATTGGCACCACGATTTATATCTTGTTTGCCTTTGTCACCGATGGTTTATGGAAAAGTGTGACGACCTTAAGCGCTAATTTTTTTGGCGCCCAAAATTGGCGAATGGTGCGCCGAGTAACCTGGTCAGCAACCCGCGTATTATTTATTTTGATGCTTTTGTTAGCCATACCATTGCTCATTTTCCCTGATGTCTTAATACACGTTTTTGTCAGTTCGCAAGGAAACATTCCCAATCTTGTCGAGTTAAAAGATACCTTGCGGGTTGCGATGGTTGGCCTATGGGTATTCTTTATTGCCGATGGTTTAAGCTGGATCTTCGCCGGTGTATTAACAGCAGCGGGGGATACCATCTTTGTTATGATCATTAGCTCGACCAGTGTTTGGATCTTTGCCGTACTTCCTGTGTATATCTGGATTGTACATCCCTTGCCCCATGGCTCAGCTAAATTAATATTTTTTATCGTCACAATTTATAGCTCGGTGAATGCCGCCTTATTTTATTGGCGCTATCAACAAGAAACCTGGCGCAATGCTTTAATAATGAAGTAGGCCTGCCTACAATTGAGAAAACAATAGATGAATCAATTTAATTTTAAACTACTCGCAGCTCTACTCATTTTACTGATCACGGTTATCGCTGGCTTTATTCCGTTTCATAAAAAATATATTGCTAAAGTCAACACTGATTTTCCTATCGGAGAAGCATTCGCCTGTGGTGTTTTTCTGGGTGCTGGTTTACTGCACATGTTAGGTGATGCCGCCAATGATTTTCTGCAATTAGGCTATCACTACCCGTTTGCATTTTTATTAGCGGGCACCATGTTTCTAGCACTATTATTGCTCGAACATGTATCCCAAGAATTTTATCAACATCGCGGTGAGAGCAGTAAATCGTTTGTTATAATTGCAGTCATCATGTTGGCGATCCATTCTTTCCTTGAAGGCTCAGCCTTAGGTTTGAGTGATAACATTTCCTTAGTCGTCATTTTAGTCGCCATTGTCGCGCATAAATGGGCTGCAAGCTTTGCCATTGCGATGCAGCTTAATAAAAGCTCGCTCAATTTAAGCAACTCTTTATTATGGTTTACGTTATTCGCTATAATGACACCCATCGGCGTATTGTTCGGTGCTTTCATCACACCCAATCCAAATTCACTCTTGGTACCAATCTTCACTTCACTCGCCGCGGGAACATTTATTTATTTAGGAACCCTCCACGGCTTAACTCGCGCCGTGATGATTAAGCGCTGTTGTAATTTGCGGCATTTTACGTTTGTGATCTTGGGCTTTGCTTTGATGGCAGTCGTTGCGGTGTGGACTTAAGTTCATCGCAACGACGATGGATCCCGTAGGGGCACATTGCGTGTGCCCTCCTAAACCCTGACTGATCGCCACACTATTTTGGGCATGCGCAACATGCCCCTACACATTTGAATGAGATCTTTATTGACATGAGCGCCCCCCTAGCCGAATTAACGGTTGTGACATATAGACAAACCAATCGGGGATCGAAAACAACAACAAATCATTAACGATCAAATACCCTCGCGTGTCTGTATCATCGCTCGCAGATAATACCGCTTTCGTTACGGCGCAATGGAACTCGACGTGATCCAATTGGTCTAGGTTAATGACCTCCAATTTCATTTGTCCCTCGGGCGTATCTTTTTGCGGGTTACTCACCCAACATTTTCCTTTCTCGGTTAGAAAGATACGGAGCCGCTGATTCATTGTCAGCGAAATTACGTGATCGTCAGCAGGAATGGCGCTCGTATCCAGCAGATAGCAGGGCCTTTCAGCTGTCCAGACCAGAATTTTTCCATTCTCTTCTAATAGCATTCCGGCTCCCGCGGTATTAAACGTCAGATCCGTGATCTTCGACAAAATAGAAACAGAAAACTGTTTGTAAAGTCTCAGCTCTCCTAATTCGTAACGATAGAGAAGGATCACCGTGCCGCCCACATTTTGTGCCAATACACACAATTGCTCATGTTTAGCCCGTATTTTTAGAGCTCTTAAATTATTGAATAGTGCAAGTCTAGTATAATCATTAAGTCTAATTAATCTTCGAAACAAAATCCTACCGTCATCAGTTAGTAAAAAAAACATTTCCTTTAGACACGCTATTTCAATAATTTTGCTCGAAATTCCAGCTATTATTTTCAGATGTATGTCAGGTTGACGACCGTCCAGAACATGTTCAACGCTCCTATCCGTTTGATAAGCCACACCACTCTGACCGAGCGCCAGTAGATAATTACTTTTTTCACTTGCCCGAATAATTTTTGTGATCGTATCTTGCTGCGCGAAAGATAAACCGGATATTTTAACCTGCTTCTCTGCAGAAAAATCTATCTTCGAGAATGGTGCCACATTCAAACTAGCGCGCACACATATTCCACGCCATATTTTGCCAAAATTATCGAATATATCAAGTGACTCACCGCTGAAAAAAACATCTTGGATCTTATCCTTTTCAACATTCAATGGCGTCTCAAAATTCCTTAACGACTCAAGCATCAAATCAAATGGATTAAGAATAGTAGAATTGACTGTTGCATATAATTGGTTATCGCGGGATAAAAACAAAGCAAAATCCATTTTTACGTGGTATTTTAGCGTTATCATTTTTTTTAGATAAAAGTCGCTCCTATTAAATTGACTAAAATTCACCAATTGCAATTGAATTTCCTCAGAGGGATCTATGTTCTCAGGAGGAGCTTTTCCAAACCAACATCGCCCCAAATTCGTTATAAAGAAATAGCCGCCAATAATTTTAGTTTCCGTGTGATATATTCTTGAATATATAAAAGTAGTCCGTTCGCTATCAGTATACCGGGGGCTGTCGGGGCGTGGATAGGTCAGCAGGAGACGCTTAAATGAGTCAGGAAGGTGATAATTCCACACCCCTATCTCACCCTTACGCGTTAATAACAGAACAGTTGAGCCACGAAAAACATATCGAATAATTTGAATAATGCCGCTTTCAAAACCAGGGATTTTCTCTTGCTTCAATTTCTCCTGAGTCGCAAATCCATCATACGACTGAGAACGATCGACTTGAATAATTCCCGTATCCGTCACCAAAAGAGGAAGATCACAGTCAAAAATTTGCCGTACTGGTTCAGCAATAGACAAGCGGATAAATGTAACCTTGTGATCATTAAAATCCCGATGCCAGACTTCGCCACACGCTGTTAAAAAAAATTTAACACCTGGATAAGACGACGGTATCAATGATATTATCGATTTATTTTCTAGATCTGTGCCTTCTAGTGATAGCAAAAAAACACCTTGGATTTGAATTTCATTTGATATCTTTTTGATGAATAATATATATAGAGCGCCTTTAGCCGTTAAAACATATAACCTTGACGAACGTCTTTCAATCGAGCGCAATGTTATTACATCGATCTGGATCATGGCTCCTATTTCCTCAAAGGGAGTGCAGCCATTTTGAACTACCAACGGTGAAGCACGCACTCGTAATTCGCGTTGAGCCGGAAAGGAGAAGTCCGGTGACTCCTGATCAATTTCTATAAATCGTAAATAGCCTCCCTGGGTTAAAATAAAAAATCCCTGGAATGCGGGAGCATCTAATTCAGCTGGAGCCTTAAATTCGATGATATCTTTAATGGTACCTGCTGACAGTGCTGAGCCACGACTTAATGGCATCCCTCTTTCCCGCTGACGAAGTGCTTCGATGTTTCCGAGTGAATATGACATAAGTGAGCTTCTGATATTATTGTTAATGAAGATTGTACATAAATAAAACTTATTTTCAAGCCGAACTCTTCTCCAATGTGAAATGAGTCTGAAGGAAGGGATGTGATATCCGTACTCCACACTTGGTTCACTCGGTTGAACCGATAACGCATCCATGCCCACAGGCCCGTAAGGCTGCCGCGAGACAGCGCCAGTAACTCACACTGTAAGCGTTGCTTCTTCCACACCGACACCTGAGTATTATGGACACCATACTTCGACGTTAATTCATTTTGAGTCAGGGTACCCCGTATCGACTCTAAGGCTATTTTGCCTTTTTCCGCCGCTGTATAGTGCTTGCGTTTTCCTGTCATTTTCTCTCCTCGTTAGTAGGAGAATAACATCTTATTCACTGATACAGTTTTTGGGGTCCATTATATACTTTTCTTAATTTTCGAAATGAAAGAGTCGAGATATATTAATATTTTCGTACAACCAGCTACATTTAG
>SHZH01000055.1 GCA_009692385.1 Gammaproteobacteria bacterium
AAGGGGTTGAGATGGTGATGCCGGGTGACAACATCACGTTGAATGTTGACTTGATTGCACCGATCGCGATGGAAGATGGATTGAAATTCGCGATCCGTGAAGGTGGCCGTACTGTAGGTGCGGGCGTCGTTGCGAAAATTTTAAAATAAATTACAAATATCCCCTCGATCATTTATGAGAGAGGGCAGGGCGAGGATATATGACTACAGTTAAAAAAGAAAAAGTAACAGCGGAAAAAAAAGTATCGGCTAAAAAAGTAGCGAATACGAATAAACAAAAGATCCGTATTCGTTTGAAGTCATTCGATCATCGCTTGATTGATCAATCTACGAGCGAGATTGTAAATACAGCAAAACGTACGGGTGCAAAATTGGTGGGTCCGATCCCGTTGCCTACGAAGATTGAACGTTTCACGATATTAGTATCGCCGCATGTTGATAAAGATGCGCGCGATCAATACGAAATTCGTACGCATAAACGAGTGATCGATATCGTTGAGCCGACGGATAAAACCGTTGATGCATTGATGAAGCTTGATTTAGCAGCCGGTGTTGAAGTACAAATTAGTGTTGGTGCTTAAGAAGCCCTCTCCCAGAATGGTAGAGGGAGATAAAGAAGTAAGAGGTAAAGATAATGAGTATGGGATTAATAGGTCGTAAGTGTGGAATGACACGCATCTTCAATGAAGATGGTGATTCGACACCTGTGACGGTAATTGAAATATTACCTAATAAAGTGACTCAGCTTAAAACACAAGATACGGATGGTTATCGTGCGGTGCAAGTCACCACTGGTACACGTCGTGCCAGTCGCGTTACGAAACCAATGGCAGGACACTTTGCAAAAGCCAAGGTTGAAGCGGGTCGTGGTTTATGGGAGTTTCCATTAGCTGCAGACGAAGGTCAAGATTTAGAAATGGGTAAAGAGCTCACGGTTGAATATTTTGCTAACACGCCTAAAGTGGATGTACAGGGTACGTCAAAAGGTAAGGGTTTTGCCGGTGTGATCAAGCGCTGGAATTTCACCATGCAAGATGCAACGCATGGTAACTCTTTGTCTCACCGTTCACAAGGTTCTACGGGTCAACGTCAAAGTCCAGGCCGCGTGTGGAAAAACAAGAAAATGGCCGGTCAAATGGGTAATGTAACCCGTACCGCGCAAAGTTTAGAAGTGGCAAAAGTGGATGTGGTGCGTGGCTTATTATTAGTCAAAGGTGCCGTTCCAGGTGCAACGGATGGTACTTTAATTATTACTCCAGCCGTAAAGCAAAAACGTTTAAAGGGGAGTAAATAATGGACTTGAAACTTACGACTCCAGGACAAACGTCGAACGAAACCATTAGTGTTTCCGAAACCGCTTTTGGCCGCGAATTCAATGAAGCGTTAGTACACCAAGTTGTGACCGCTTATATGGCGGCTGGTCGCCAAGGAACTAAAGCACAAAAAACCCGTTCTGAAGTGCGTGGCGGGGGTAAAAAACCGTGGGCACAAAAAGGAAGTGGTCGTGCCCGTGCAGGTACTAGCCGCAGTCCGTTATGGCGTAGTGGTGGTGTGGTGTTTGCCGCCGTGCCGCGTGATTTTACTCAAAAGGTAAATCGCAAAATGTACCGCGGTGCAATGCAATCCATCTTATCTGAATTGGTACGTCAAGATCGTTTGGTCGCGGTAAAAGAATTTAGCGTTAGCCAACCCAAAACGAAAGAGCTTATTGAAAAATTAGCCGCGTTTGGTGATTACAAAAGTATCTTGATCGTGTCGGATCAAATTGATACCAATTTATTTTTATCATCGCGCAACTTAGCACGCGTTACGGTAATTGATGTAGAAGCAGCGGATCCGGTGAACTTAATCGGTTTTGATAAAGTGATCATGACCGTACCTGCCGTGAAGCAGTTTGAGGAGATGTTAGCATGAACCAAGAACGCATAATGAAGGTGCTAATGGCATCGCATGTTTCTGAGAAGGCAACCAAGCTCGGCGAAAAGGATCGGCAAGTCATTTTCAAAGTTGTTAAAGACGCAACCAGTCATGAAGTAAAAGTGGCCGTTGAAACGTTATTTAATGTAAAAGTAAAAGACGTGCGTACCTTGAATGTAAAAGGTAAAACGCGTAATTTCCGTCAAATCGCAGGTCAACGTAAAAGCTGGAAAAAAGCCTACGTTAGCCTTGCAGAAGGTCATGATATTGACTTCGTAGGTAAGGAGTAATTTGCAATGGCGTTAATTCAAACAAAACCAACATCACCGGGCCGTCGCCATGTAATCAAAGTGGTCGGTACAGATTTACATAAAGGCAAACCTTATGCTGCTTTAACAACAGCTAAAAAGAAACAAGGTGGCCGTAATAATATGGGTCGGATCACGACTCGTCACCAAGGTGGCGGTCATAAACAGCGTTACCGCATAATCGATTTTAAACGTGATAAAGATGGTATGACGGCAACGGTAGAGCGCTTGGAATATGATCCTAATCGTAGTGCGCACATTGCCTTAGTGGTATATCCCGATGGCGAACGTCGTTACATTATTGCACCTAAAAGTTTAAAAGCAGGGCAAATTATTGAATCAGGCGCTAATGTGGCGGTTCAAGTGGGCAATAGCATGCCGCTTAAAAATATTCCCTTGGGTATGACGATCCACTGCATTGAAATGCGGGTCGGCAAAGGAGCGCAATTAGCGCGTAGCGCGGGTGCTGGTGTACAACTGTTAGCGCGTGAAGGTTTATATGCTACCTTGCGTTTACGTTCTGGTGAGGTTCGTAAAGTATTAGTTGATTGTCGCGCTACCATTGGCGAAGTCAGTAATTCTGAACATAATTTACGTTCATTAGGTAAAGCTGGCGCGACGCGTTGGCGTGGTATTCGCCCAACCGTCCGCGGTGTGGCGATGAACCCAGTCGATCATCCACACGGTGGTGGTGAAGGTCGTACCTCAGGTGGACGTCACCCGGTAACGCCTTGGGGTAAGAAAACTAAGGGTAAGAAAACGCGGCATAACAAACGGACGAGCAAGATGATTGTTCGTCGTCGTAAAAAAGCGAATTAATTTAAGAGGATAAATACGTGGCACGTTCATTAAAAAAAGGTCCATTTGTTGATTTGTCTTTAGCACGAAAAGTGGCTAAAGCAGCGAGTAATAACGATAAAAAGCCCATTAAAACATGGTCGCGTCGTTCCATGATCACGCCAGAAATGGTTGGTTTAAACATTGCCGTGCATAATGGTAAACAATTTGTTCCCGTATTTGTTAACGAACAAATGGTCGGCCATAAATTGGGTGAGTTTGCGTTAACCCGCACGTTCAAAATGCATTCTGGCGATCGTAAAGCCACTTAAGAGGTAGTTATATGCAAACATTTGCAAAATTAAAAAGCGTACGTATATCATCACGTAAGGCCCGTTTAGTGGCGGATCAGGTTCGTCTTAAACCGGTCGGCGCCGCACTCACTTTATTAAAATTTAGTCCGAAAAAAGCAGCTGTGCTGATTCGACAAGTATTAGAGTCAGCAATTGCGAACGCAGAAAATAATCAAGGGGCTGATGTCGATGAGTTGAAAATCAGCGCAATCACAGTTGATGAAGGTCCGTCTTTCAAGCGCTTTAGTCCACGTGCCAAAGGTCGTGCCAATCAAATTATAAAACGTACGAGTCACATTGTCGTGACCGTTTCAGACGAGTAAGGTAGGTCAATAATGGGTCAGAAAGTCAATCCAACAGGTATTCGCTTAGGTATTGTTCGCGACTGGAATTCAAAGTGGTATGCGTCATCGAAAGATTACGCGAAGCGTCTCTATGCTGATTTGAAAGTACGTGAGTTATTAAGAGAGAAATTAGCAAAAGCGGGCATTAGTCACATTAAAATTGAGCGTCCTGCGCAAAATGCTCACATTACGATTTATACCGCACGTCCAGGTCTTATTATCGGTAAAAAAGGTAATGAAGTGGATGAGTTACGTAAAGAAGTTAGCAAGCTCATGGGTGTCCCCGTGCATATTGATATCGAAGAAGTACGTCGTCCGGAAATTGATGCTCAATTAGTGGCTGAATCAGTAGCACAACAATTAGAAAAGCGCGTGATGTTTCGTCGCGCTATGAAACGAGCCGTAAGTAGTGCCTTACGTGCCGGTGCCGATGGTATTAAGATCAAAGCATCCGGCCGTTTGGGTGGTGCAGAAATTGCCCGTACTGAAGGGTATCATGAAGGTCGGGTATCGTTGCAAACCTTACGTGCCGATATTGACTATGGTTTTTCTGAAGCAAAAACCACGTATGGAATTATTGGCGTTAAAGTGTGGATTTCAAAAGGTGAAGTATTTGCTAACAAAAAAGATCGTGAAGCCGAGTCACAAAATACGGAAGCACCGGTAAAATCTAAAAAAACACGTGCTGCAACTGAAGCAGCTTAAAGATTAAGAGGATAGGTTTATGTTACAACCCAAGCGGACAAAATTCCGCAAAATGATGAAAGGTCGTAATCGCGGTTTCGCGACGCGTGGTAACAAGGTGAGTTTTGGCCAGTTTGGATTACGTTCAGAAGACACTGGTGCTATTACAGCGCGTCAGTTGGAAGCTGCACGTCGGGCACTAACGCGTCATATTAAACGGGGTGGTAAAGTGTGGATCCGGATCTTCCCGGATAAACCAATTACTAAAAAACCGTTGGAAGTGCGTCAAGGTAAAGGTAAAGGTCCCGTTGAGTTTTGGGTTGCTTTAGTCCAACCAGGCAGGATGTTATTTGAAATGGAAGGGGTAACGGAAGAAATTGCTCGAGAAGCATTTAAGTTAGCCGCTGACAAATTACCTGTGAAAACCCAATTTATAATCCGGACGGTGATGTAATGAAAGCAAAAGAATTACGATTAAAAGATGATAAGCAATTAAAAGACGAGTTGATCGGTCTAATGCGGGAACGTTTTAATTTGCGGATGCAACGTGGCGTGGGTCAATTGGCAAAAACTGACCAATTAGGCAAGATCAAGCGTGATATTGCTCGTATTAAAACCATTTTAAATGAACGTCTCAAAAGCAACGCTAAAGGGTAATAAAGATGACTACAACAAAAGCAAAGATTATTCGTACGGAAACAGGCCGAGTGGTCAGTAATAAGATGGATAAAACCATTACAGTGTTAGTGGAACGCCAAGTAGCCGATTCTTTATATAAGAAAATTGTAAAGAAGTCTTCTAAACTTAAGGCGCATGATGAACAGAATGAATGTCAAGAAGGCGATGTAGTACGGATCCAAGAAACACGCCCAATCGCCAAAACTAAAAGTTGGAAATTGGTTGAGATTTTAGAGCGGGCTGCGGGATAAATGTGGTATACTTTGCGCCCTTTTGTGGGTGGCGCTGGTATGTGTAGATTAATGGGGTATAGATAATGATTCAAGTTAAGACTCGTTTAACGGTTGCAGATAACAGTGGTGCCCGTGAAGTGTCATGTATTAAGGTATTAGGGGGCTCGAAGCGTCGCTATGCCAGTATTGGTGATGTCATTAAGGTTAGCATTAAATCGGCTATTCCTCGTGGTAAAGTTAAAAAAGGTGAAGTGATGGACGCCGTTGTGGTGCGCACCCGTGATGGTATTCGTCGTGGTGATGGCTCGCGGATCCGTTTTGATAGCAATGCCGTGGTGTTACTAACCAAGCAATTAGTACCTGTGGGTACTCGTATTTTCGGGCCTGTGACACGCGAATTGCGTAACGAACAATTTATGAAGATTGTTTCCTTAGCACCCGAAGTTTTATAGGTGAAGAACATGACGATGAAGAAAAAAATTAAGTTAAAAAAAGGCGATCAAGTGATCGTGATAACAGGTAAAGACAAAGGTCGCCAAAGTGCTATCACGCGTGTATTACATCAAAAAGACAAAGTTTTTGTTGATGGCGTAAACATGAAGAAAAAAGCCGTGCGCCCCAACCCCAATGCCAATGAAGTGGGCGGCATTAAAGAAATTGAAGCAGCGTTACCTGTTTCTAATGTAGCCATTTTTAATCCAACTACTAAAAAAGCAGATCGCGTGGGTTATAAATTTTTAGAAGATGGTCGAAAAGTGCGGATCTTCAAAAAAACCGGCGAACAAATAGATATTTAAATTAGGTGTAGGGGCGCATTTCCTGCGCTCAGATAAAGGTACAAGAGATGACAAAAGATAAAGCTAGATTAAAGAAAGAATATAAAGAGAAAATTGTTTCACAGTTAATGGAAAAATTTTCTTATAGTAGCGTTATGCAGGTTCCAAAAATTCAAAAAATTACCTTGAATATGGGTGTGGGCGAAGCAGTTGCTGATAAAAAAGCCATGGATGCTGCGGTTGCTGATATGCAATTGATTGCGGGTCAAAAGCCACAAGTGACCTTAAGCCGTAAATCAATTGCCGCGTTTAAAATTCGTGAAAATTGGCCCATTGGTTGTAAAGTAACCTTGCGTGGCGAACGGATGTATGAATTTTTAGATCGTCTGATCACGATTGCCTTACCACGGGTACGCGATTTTCGTGGTTTAAATCCAAAATCCTTTGATGGTCGTGGCAACTATAGCTTAGGTTTGCAAGAGCAAATCGTATTTCCCGAAATTAACTTTGATAAAGCTGATAAAATGCGTGGTATGGATATTACTATCACTACCAGTGCGCCGACGAATGATGAAGCGCGTGCATTGTTAACAGCATTTCATTTTCCCTTTAAACATTAATTAGGTAACAGTAGGATCACAGAACATGGCAAAAACGTCAATTATTGAGCGCCAAAAAAAGCGTGAAGTCACCGTAAAAAAATATGCGAAAAAGCGTGCTGAATTAAAAGCGATTATTCTCGATATCAATTTAAGTGATGATGATCGTTGGGAAGCACAGTTGAGCTTACAAAA
Organism: Gammaproteobacteria bacterium; assembly: GCA_009692385.1. Lineage (GTDB taxonomy): Bacteria > Pseudomonadota > Gammaproteobacteria > JABDGN01 > JABDGN01 > SHZH01. Next base: position 6,864 of record SHZH01000055.1, read on the forward strand.
GTTGCCACGAAATGCAAGTCCAGTACGTTTGCGTAATCGTTGTGCATTAACGGGTCGTCCCCGCGGTGTATACCGTAAATTTGGTTTAGGTCGTAATAAATTACGTGAAGCTACTATGCGCGGTGACGTGCCTGGTCTTCGCAAAGCAAGTTGGTAATGGTAAGAGGAATTTTTTAATGAGTATGACAGATCCGATAGCAGATATGTTGACCCGCATCCGGAATGGTTTACAAGCCGGTAAAGAAGTGGTGTCCATGCCTTCGTCAAAAGTAAAAGTAGCCATCGTTGATGTTTTGAAAAACGAGGGTTATGTTGGAGATTTTCGCGTACAAGCTAACGATAACAATAAAAAAACATTGGATATCGCGTTGAAATATTTTCAAGGTGAACCAGTTATTGAGAAAATTAATCGTATTAGCCGCCCGGGTTTACGGATCTACAAGGGATGTGATGATTTGCCTGAAGTGAATGGTGGTTTAGGTGTTGCGATTGTTTCTACACCAAAAGGGATCATGACTGCTCGTGAAGCCCGTGCTGCCAATTTAGGCGGCGAAATAATTGCTGAAGTAATGTAGGAGAGATTATGTCGCGTATTGCAAATGATCCCGTGAATTTACCCCAGGGTGTTGAAGTTACTTTGGAAGATTCTAAAATTTGTGCCAAAGGTGCGAAAGGTAATTTGGAATGTTTAATTCCAAATTCAATTAAAATTGCTCAGGAAAATGGTCAGTTGATCGTTTCTTATGATCATACGAACGTAGAAACCAATATGCTTGCGGGTACTACGCGCGCCCTGATCAACAATATGATCATCGGTGTCAGTGCTGGTTTTGAACGTAAATTAGTTTTAGTGGGTGTCGGTTATCGTGCTCAAGTACAAGGTACGGCCTTAAATTTAACATTAGGTTTTTCACATCCGGTAAAGTTTGAAATTCCTAAGGGTATAACGATTGAAACGCCTACTCAAACCGAAGTGATTGTTAAAGGTGTGGATAAACAACAGGTCGGACAAATAGCGGCGAAGATCCGTGCTTATCGTCCACCTGAGCCCTATAAAGGCAAAGGTGTGAGTTATGCCGGTGAAAAAATTAGACGCAAAGAAGCGAAGAAAAAGTAGGATCGCACAATGAATAAAAAAACAGTAGCTAGAACTCGTCGCGCATTGCGCACTCGAGTACATATTAAGACACTAGAAGTGATACGCTTATGCGTACATCGCACGCCTAGGCATATTTATGCGCAAATTACCTTGCCAGATGGTGCTAAAACGTTAGTGTGTGCCTCAACGATTGAGCCAGAAACACGTGTCAGTCTAAAGAATGGCGGTAATGTTGAAGCAGCCAAAGCAGTCGGTAAATTAATTGCTGAACGTGCCGTGAAGGCTGGTATTTCTAAAGTGGCGTTCGATCGCAGTGGTTATAAATATCACGGTCGAATTAAAGCGTTGGCTGATGCAGCGCGTGAACATGGCTTACAGTTTTAAAGGGTTACAAAGATGTCGACAGATAAAGTAGTAGAGCAAAAAGAGAAAGCAACTGGCGGAGAGCGCCACTCTAAAGGTGGTAAAGATCGCGGTGGTGATCAAAAAGTCACTGATGGTTTAAAAGAAAAACTAGTCGCTGTTGAGCGTCACTCGAAAACCGTAAAAGGTGGACGGATCATGAGTTTCTCTGCATCGGTTGTCGTCGGTGATGGTAAAGGTAAAGTCGGTATTGGTCGCGGTAAAGCGCGTGAAGTGCCTGAAGCGATTCAAAAAGCGATGGAAGATGCCCGTAAAGGCATGGTGCAAATTGAATTGCAAAATAATACGTTATTCCACGAAGTGATTGTGCGTGAAGGTGCAACTAAAATATTTATGAAACCCGCGTCCGCCGGTACAGGCATTATTGCCGGTGGTGCCATGCGGCAAATTTTTGAAGTGTTAGGCATGGAAAACGTGTTAGCGAAAGTGATTGGTTCGACTAATCCTGATAACGTATTGCGCGCCACTTTAAAAGGTTTGCGCCAAATGAAATCACCTGAAAAAATTGCGCAGAAACGTGGTAAAACACTAGCAGAAATTAGAGGATAAACAGATCATGACTGTTAAAGAAGTAAAAAAAGTAGCCGCTAAAAAAGTAAAGCTTACTTTAATAAAAAGTCTTAATCGTCGTACCGAGCGTACGCGTGCCACGGTTGCTGGTTTAGGCTTGGGCGCCCGTTGTCATCAATCAGTTGAAGTGACGGTGACTCCAGAAATTCAAGGTATGATCACTAAAGTGGAATACTTATTAAAGATTGAGGAAATCTAATCATGATCATGCAGTTAAATACAATGAAACCGGCTGTCGGTGCTAAACAATTAACGAAGCGTTTGGGTCGCGGTATTGGTTCGGGTGTGGGTAAAACCAGTGGTAAAGGTCATAAGGGTCAAAAAGCCCGTGCAGGTGGTTACCATAAAGTCGGTTTTGAAGGCGGTCAAATGCCGATCCAACGTCGAGTGCCAAAATTTGGTTTTACCTCACGTAAATCGCTCGTGAGCTGCGACGTGATGTTGGGCGAACTCGCTAAAGTAAAAGGTGATGTGGTTAGTTTAGATAGCTTACAGGCAGCTAACGTAATTCAAAAGACGATTAAATTCGCTAAGATTGTTTTGTCAGGTGAGATTGCACGCGCAGTGACTGTCAAAGGTTTGAAGATCACTCAAGGAGCTCGTGCAGCGATTGAAGCCGCTGGCGGCAAAATCGAGGAATAGTTTCCATGGCCAAATCGGCTGCATCATTAAGTCAAGGTGGATTGGGTGAGCTCAAACGTCGCTTATTGTTTGTATTGTTTGGTCTGATCATTTTTCGCATTGGATCTTACATTCCAGTACCGGGTCTCGATCCTTCGCGTTTAGCCCACTTATTTAATACTGGCCCAGCAAGTGGTCTATTGGGTATGTTTAACTTGTTTTCGGGTGGTGCCTTTCAGCGCTTAACGATTTTTGCTTTGAGCGTGATGCCGTATATCTCCGCTTCAATTATTATTCAATTGCTAGCGTCGGTTTATCAGCCACTCGAACAATTAAAGAAAGAAGGTGAGAGCGGTCGTCGTAAAATGAATCAATATACTCGATTGCTAACCTTGATCATTGCTACCGTGCAAGCCTTGGGTATGGCGAAGTTATTAGCGGCGCAAGGTGTGGCAATCACCACTGGATTAAGCTTTTATATTACGGCCGTGATTTGTTTGACGACTGGAACCATGTTCTTAATGTGGCTTGGTGAGCAAATGACCGAGCGTGGCGTGGGTAACGGTATTTCTTTGATTATCTTTGCTGGCATCGTGGCTGGATTACCCGGTGCGGTAGCCAAAACACTAGTGCAAACCAAGCAAGGTGAAATGTCGATTCTGTCATTGTTTTTGATTGTGGCGATTATTTTATTAGTAACCGCCTTTGTCGTGTTTATGGAGCGGGCGCAACGCCGGATTAAAATTAATTATCCACAACGCCAACAAGGTCGTCGTTTATTTGCCGCGCAAAGTACCCACTTGCCGTTTAAGATTAATATGTCGGGTGTGATACCACCCATTTTTGCCTCGGCTATTATTATGTTGCCAGCTGCTTTGGCCTCATGGTTTAGTAATGCCAAGGGTTTTCATTGGTTGAGTGATGTTAGTTTGGCGTTATCGCCCGGTCAGCCGATTTATTTGTTGACCTATGCGTTTATGATTATCTTTTTTGCCTTTTTCTATACGGCATTAACGATGAATCCGAAGGAAACAGCTGAGAATTTGAAAAAGGCGGGGGCGTTTATTCCGGGTATTCGTCCTGGTGAACAAACTTCACGTTATATTGATACCGTGATGACGCGTTTAACCTTGGTAGGTGCTTTGTATTTAGTATTAGTGGCATTATTACCGATATTTTTAACGATGGGTTGGAATGTACCGTTTTACTTTGGGGGTACCTCGTTGCTGATCATCGTGGTGGTATTAATGGATTTTATGGCACAAGTACAATCCCATTTAATGTCGCATCAGTATGAATCATTAATGCGCAAATCGAATAT
>SHZH01000002.1 GCA_009692385.1 Gammaproteobacteria bacterium
AAAAACGTTAGGATATCGCACGCCTAATGAGGTATACAAAGAAGCAATTATGCGTTCTGGATAGAAATATTCAGTTCATATTAAAAATATTTAAGTGGAGTTTTTTTCCAAGAATTTTTCACGCCCGCTACAGTGCCGATGCTCAGCTTCTGAATGAAATTAATTATATTTTTGTTAGCTAACAGTAAAAATCATTTACTTTTTAATTTCTACTAGTATACTTTTATAATTAGTTGCACTTATTGTTTGAACTCACGTTAGACTACGCGCCAAATATAGGATATATGATGTCACGAGCCCTGCTTAAATCAACGTCTATTTTTTCATCAATGACCTTTTTGTCACGAACCCTGGGTTTTGTGCGTGACATGATTGTTGCTCATATCTTCGGTGCAACGGGTACTACCGATGCCTTTTTCGTAGCGTTTAAAATTCCTAATTTCATGCGCCGTTTATTTGCCGAAGGTGCATTTTCTCAAGCCTTTGTGCCTGTGCTCTCGGAATATAAAATGCAAAAATCACCTGAAGAAATGAAGCAATTCATCAATCATATTTCAGGTACATTAGGTTTAATTGTTTTAGTCGTCAGTATTATTGGCATTATTGCCGCACCGTGGTTCGTTATGTTATTTTCACCGGGATTTGCGCATGACGGTTCACGCTATGAGCTAACAACCTATATGTTGCGCATTACCTTCCCATACATCTTCTTTATTTCTTTAACTGCATTTGCGGGCAGCGTGTTAAATACGCAAAATCATTTTGCGGGTCCTGCTTTTACGCCCGTCTTACTCAATGTCTGCATGATCATCGCTGCCGTCTGGGTAGCGCCACATTTTGCACAGCCGATCGTCGCGCTGGCATGGGGCGTATTTTTTGCCGGTTTAGTACAAATGTTATTTCAGTGGCCATTTTTATGGCACTTTAAATTAGTGCCCGGTTTTAAATGGCTGTGGCGCGATCCCGGGGTGCAGCGAGTGATGAAGCTGATGCTGCCCGCCTTATTTGGCGTATCAGTCGGGCAAATCGGTTTGTTAATGGACACGATGTTTGCGTCTTTTTTACCGGCAGGCAGTATTTCATGGCTGTATAATTCAGAACGGGTGATGACGTTTCCCTTAGGTGTATTTGGTGTCGCTATCGCCACCGTAGTGTTGCCGCATCTGTCAAAAAAGCATGCGACTAAATCGACTGAAGAATATAGCAAAATTTTGGTATGGGGCATTCAGTGCGTATTTTTAGTCGGCGTACCCGCAGCGGTATTATTAATTTATTCTGGTGTGCCGATCCTTACGAGCTTGATCAACTATGGAAAATTCACTCAATTTGACGTACTCATGACACAACAAGCACTGGTTGCTTATTCAATTGGCATTCCATTTATGATGGTTGTGAAGATCTTAGCCGCCGGTTTTTATGCGCGACAAAATATTAAAACTCCGGTGAAAATCGGGATCATTGCATTAGTGGTTAATATTGCTCTAAATTTCCTGCTTATTCATTCACTCAAACATGCGGGTCTGGCACTAGCATCAAGTTTGGCAACCATTGTGAATACCACGTTATTAGCGTGGTTATTATTACGTTCAAAAATTTTACCCAGTAAAAGTGGTTGGGGTAAGTTTTTCTTGCGCTTAACGCTCGCCACTGGTGTGATGCTAGGATTTTTATGGCTATTGCAGGCGCAAAATAGCGAGTGGTTTGCGTGGCACTGGCAAGCGCGATTTATGCATTTATCGATATTATTAGTTGGTGCTGGCATTATTTATTTTATCGGTTTGTGGGCAGTCGGTTTTCGTTGGCGCGAACTCAAGGCGCATTAGCAAAATATGAAATTAATACGTGGTCTTAAAAACTTTTCAAAATTAACAAAACCGTGTGTTCTCACGATTGGAAATTTCGATGGCGTGCATTTAGCGCATCAAAAAATACTACAACAAGTAGTGCAAGCTGCGAAAAAAATCGATGCGATTTCAGTGGTTATGATTTTTGAACCCACTCCACAAGAGTTTTTTTTGGGCAAAAAAGCACCTGCGCGCTTAACATCATTGCGTGAAAAATTATCTTTATTTCGAGTGCAAGAAGTTGATATAGTATGGCTTCTACCATTTAATAAACAGTTGGCCGAATTGTCCGGTGAAGAATTTATTCAAGATGTTCTACTCGATAAATTAAATTTAAAACAATTGATTATGGGTGATGATTTTCAATTTGGTAAAAATCGCAGTGGCGACTTTGCGTTATTACAAAAATTTGCCGCACAGCATGATTTCGAATTGACGCGCACGGCTGAGATTGTTCAAGGTGCGCAGCGTGTCAGCAGCACGCGTGTACGGGAGTGTTTGGTGAATGGTGATTTAACAACAGTTGAACAGTTATTAGCTCGACCCTATAGTATTACAGGTCGTGTGTTGCACGGTGCCAAGCGAGGGCGGCAACTCGGTTTTCCGACTGCCAATCTTGGTTTAAAGCGTAAGGTTGTGCCTCTAAGTGGTGTTTATGCAGTGAAAGTACTTCCTCCCCACTCTAACCGTCGCCCCTATATGGGGGTCGCTAACATTGGCACACGTCCCACCGTCAATGGCACGCGCACATTATTAGAAGTGCATTTATTCGATTTCAACCAAGAGATCTATGGTCAGCTTATAGAAGTCGAGTTTTGTCACAAATTGCGTGATGAGCAGCGATTTGCGTCACTTGATGAATTAAAAGCACACATAGCGCAAGATGTGATCGACGCCAAACAATTTTTTAACTAAGATATACCCATGACAACACAAACTACAAAACCTGATTATAAACTGAACCTTCCGCAGACGGAATTTCCGATGAAGGCAAATTTGGCGCAGCGTGAGCCTGAAATGTTAGCGCGATGGCAGCAATTGGATCTTTACCGTTTGCGCCAAGAGCAAAGCGTTAAACACGACAAGTACATCATGCATGATGGGCCGCCATATGCCAATGGCGCGATCCATCTTGGTCACGCATTCAACAAAATCATTAAAGATATTATCTGCAAATCTCATTTCTTAGATGGCTATGCGACACCATTTGTTCCCGGTTGGGATTGTCATGGTTTACCGATTGAAGTTAATGTCGAAAAAAATATAGGTCGCGCGGGTGATAAAGTTACGGCCAAGCAATTTCGTGACGCATGTCGTGATTATGCGCAACAGCACGTTAATAATCAGTCCTTAGATTTCCAACGTTTAGGTATATTAGGTGATTGGCAAAATCCCTACTTGACGATGCAAAAATCGTATGAAGCCAATATCGTCCGTGCCTTAAGTAAATTAGTAGCGAATGATTATTTGATCCAAGGTTTCAAGCCAGTGTTCTGGTGCTTTGCCTGTCAGTCTTCATTAGCTGAAGCGGAAGTAGAATATCAAGATAAAACCTCATCGGCGGTCGATGTGAAATTTACGGCGCTCGATACCGAAGCGCTGGAGGAAAAATTTGATACCGATACTACGGGCTTTGGTGGAATTTCGATTATTATCTGGACGACGACACCTTGGACCTTACCTGCTAACGTAGCTTTAGCCTTAAATACCGAATTTGATTATGTCTTAGTACAGGTGGGTGATGAACGTTGGATTGTAGCCGAAACCTTGCTTGGCCAAATTATGGAACGTTATGCGATCGCGCATTATGAAGTACTCGGCAGAACACGCGGTGAAAATTTAGAAAATCTGAAATTCCAACACCCATTTTATGATCGTACTTCACTGAGTGTGTTAAGTGATCACGTCACGGCCGATGCGGGTACCGGCATCGTCCACATCGCACCGGCTTACGGTGAAGACGATTTTCGTGTCGGTAAAAAATATGATCTGCCATTAGAAAGCATCGTGCAAGCTAATGGTACTTATGTTGCTGATTTACCACTATTTGGTGGCGAAAATATTTTTAAAGCGAATGACAAAATTGTTGAGCTGTTACGCGAGAAAAATAAATTAGTGCATGATGTAAAATTACAACACAGTTATCCTAATTGTTGGCGTCATAAGATCCCGATCATTTACCGCGCGACACCGCAGTGGTTTATCACTATGAAAAAGCTGGGCGATGAATCGATTGCTGTGTTGCCTGAAGTTAACTGGGTACCGAAATGGGGGCAAGAACGTTTACGTTTAATGATTGTTAATCGTCCTGAGTGGTGTATTTCACGGCAGCGTGCCTGGGGTGTGCCGATCACGATATTTATTAATAAAGAAACCCAAGCGCCGCATCCGCGTACCGTCGAACTGATGGAAGACATTGCGCAGCGGGTTGAAAAAAATGGCATTGAAGCGTGGTTTGAATTAGATCCTAAAGAGTTATTAGGCGGTGACGCAGAACATTATACAAAAATTACCGATGTTTTAGACGTGTGGTTTGAGTCGGGTGTGTCGCATTATTGTGTGTTGCAACAACGTCCTGATCTGCAATATCCCGCCGATGTTTATTTCGAAGGTTCGGATCAATATCGCGGTTGGTTCCAAAGTTCGCTATTAAGTAGCGTTGCCATTGATAAAAAAGCACCCTTCAAGAATTTATTGTCGCATGGTTACACGGTCGATGCGCAAGGGCGCAAGATGTCGAAGTCGCTGGGTAATGTGATCAGTCCGGATCAAGTCTTTAACAAAGAAGGCGCAGATATTTTGCGCTTGTGGGCAGCGAGTGTCGATTACACAGCGGAGATTGTGTTAACCAAAGAAGTATTGGAAAGAACGACGGATATTTATCGACGGATTAGAAATACCGCTCGGTTTTTATTGTCGAATCTAAATGATTTCGATCCGGCGAAAGATCAGGTTATCGAAAAAGATATGGTGAAATTAGATCGTTGGGCAGTGGCTTATACCCAAGAGTTGCAAACCAAGATTATTGAGTTATATAGCAAATTTGATTTTCATGAGGCAGTGCAAACTATCCATAATTTTTGTTCAGGGGAGCTGGGCAGTTTTTATTTAGATATTATCAAAGACCGTTTATATACCTGTAAAGTTGATGGCATTGCACGTCGTTCAGCACAAACGGCGATGTATCATATTTTAGAAGCCATGGTGCGCTGGTTAGCGCCGATCTTAAGTTTTACCGCGGATGAGATCTGGCAGTACATGCGAGGTAAGAGAAGTGCGTCAGTGCATCTGGAAAGATGGTATGAAGGCTTGGAGATTAGTGCTGATCCAGAATTTAATAATGAGTTTTGGCAAACTATTATAAAATTCCGTGAAGATGTTAATTTTCACATTGAACCTAAACGTGCTTCTAAAGAAATCGGTTCTTCTTTAGAGGCAAAAATATATTTAAACAAGCCTGAACATAAAGCTATATTAGATAAATTTAAAATTGGGGATCATAATGAATTACGGTTTGCGTTGATTACATCTGATGCTACTGCCGAACTCACAGAAAAAAATCCAGGGAAATTATTGGATATGAGCATTGAAGTTAAGCCCTCTACAAATCCAAAATGCGCACGCTGCTGGCATCGAGTACCGTTGGCAAAAGATAAAGAAATTTGTGAACGTTGCGTGTCGAATATTGAAGGTGCAGGCGAAGTAAGGAAGTTTGCTTAACATCCGTCATTGCGATTGTGAGAAAAGCGCGGCAGGAGGCAATCTAGGATTAAATTTATTCCCCGTGGCTTGTCACCGAAATTTTGACGAATTTAATCAAATTATCCTGCACTTTCAGAATTTCCATTAAATAAATACCCATTTTTAAATTTGTATTGGGATTGGGAATTGCGTCTAAGGTTTCAATAATTAAGCCATTGAGTGTTTTTGCTCCTGAGGTTGGTAGTCGCCAACCTAATTCACGATTCAAATCACGTAATGAAATACTCGCATCAATAATATAGCTACCATCAGCTTGTGATTTAATGTCGGAGCTAATGCCATCACTTGTTTCAGGTGAAAATTTACCGACAATTTCAACTAAAATATCTTCAAAGGCCAGTAAGCCTTTTAAATCTCCATATTCATCGACTACCAAGGCACATTCACTATGATGTTTTTGAAAATTAATTAATTGTTGAGTGATGATGGTCGTTTCGGGAATAAAATAAGGTTCGCGTAACGTGGCTAATAAATTTTCTTTCGTGAGCTCATTACGCATCATCAGTTGCAATACATCACGCTGATGGATCATGCCACGTATCTGATCTAACGATGCCGAATAGGCGGGAATATGCGTATAGTTAGCATTGATGATTTTTTGAATGACGTGTTCCCAATTGTCATCAATATCAACCGCCACGATATCGGCGCGTGGCACCATGAGATCTTCAACTGACATTTTTTCCAGATCCAATACGCCTACCAACATTTCTTGGTGTTTACGGGGTATGGTTTTGCGAGATTCATGGACAATAAGGCGTAGTTCATCGGTGTTTAGATATTCATGATTACTGTCGGTTAAGGTTGCACGGAGTGGCCATAACATTAAACGAACGGTGTTATTACCAACCCAGACTAAAGGATAAAGCAGAAATAAAAATATCTGCAGTGGCAAGGATGTGAGCAACGCAAAAGGTTGTGGAAAACGAGCTGCTACGGTTTTGGGTCCAATTTCTGAAAAAATTAAAATGACTAAGGTTAAACAAATAGTGGCGATAAAAATCCCTTGTTCACCGTATAAGCGCACGCTGAGAATGGTTGCTACCGCTGACGCAAAAATATTAGCAATCGTATTGCCAAGTAATACGACAGTTAATAAGCGATCCGTGCGATCTAACAATTTTAATACTCTTCGGGCTGCGACATGTTTTTTTTCTTTGGCTAGATGCCGTAATTTATAACGGTTCACTGCCATCATGCATGTTTCTGAGCATGAAAAAAAAGCGGATAATACGATCAGCACGGCGAGTAAAATAAATAATGTGGAGAGTGAAATTGTTTCCATTTTTATCCCTAATTATGTAACAGCAAGATCGCGGTGCCAAAGTAAGCCAGTAATAAAAAAGAAAAATCAAAGAGCGTACCATTTAAGACAAGGGTATTCGTAAAAATGTCATGCGAAACGTGACAGGCGATATAAACTTCCATATACTATATATTGGCATAACTCATCGAAAACTGCTACCATTTCAACGCTTATATGAATAAATTAGTTAGCAAATTAGTTAGTCTAGATCAAGCGCCTATCCCGACACAAAAAATGGATACCAAGGTTTGGGGGCAGCTTCATGGCGCAGCGGGCGGATCCGCGTTAGCGAAGGCGATCACGCGGGCGCAGCAACCCTTTATTATCATTACTACGGATATGCACAGTGCCCATCGCTTGCAAGCCGAATTACAGTTTTTTTTGAATAATCAACAGGATGTAATTATATTTCCTGATTGGGAAACCTTGCCCTATGATACTTTTTCGCCTCATGAAGATATTATTTCATTACGCTTACAAACGCTGTCTCGTCTTCCTTATTTAACATCGGGTGCCTTATTAGTGCCTGCGACGACATTAATGTATCCATTAATCCCCCGCGCCTATTTACAAGCACATAGCCTGCAGTTAAAAACAGGACAAACCTTAGATAGTGGAACGTTACGGCACGATCTAACGACGGTCGGTTATCAGAGCGTAGCCCAGGTTATGCATCACGGTGAATTTGCGTTGCGTGGTTCGATTATAGATATATTTCCAATGGGTGCAGACGCTGCGTATCGTATCGATTTATTAGATGCGCAGATTGATTCGATTAGAACGTTTGATCCGGAGTCACAACGGTCGTTAAATAAAATAGCCGAAATTAATTTGTTACCTGCACGAGAATGTTTATTAACCGAGGTAGGACGTACGCAATTTCGGCATTGTTGGAAAGAATATTTCCCTGGTTCGGGGATCGGTTGTCCCGTTTATGAAGCCATTAGCAGTGGTCTTTCAACGGGCGGCATTGAATATTATCTACCGCTTTTTTACAAACACTATGCGACCTTATTTGATTACCTGCCAGCGCAATCCATCATCGTGCAGTGTGGTGATATACCTGGGGTGTTACACAAATTTTGGCATGAAATTAAAAATCGCTACGAACAATATCGCCATGATGTTACGCGACCCTTATTAGCACCGACGCAATTATTTTCTACTCCCGAACAAGTGTTGCAGTATTGCAAGCAATATCCGCAGATCAAATTACATGAGGATGCAGTAATCGAAAGTGGAGGCCATACTAATTTTTATAGCGAACCTTTACCCGATGTTAATTTTCAGCATAAGACGGCCGAGCCACTGCACAACTTACAGCAATTAATTAAGCAACGCACCAAGGTATTGCTACTGGCTGAGACCTTAGGTCGACGTGAAGCGTTGTTTGATTTATTTAGGCCAACCCAGATCCGACCGATTCAGTTTGCAAATTGGCCCGAATTTTTGGCCAGTGATGCCCCTTTAGGCATTACCGTCGCGCCGCTTGAGCGTGGTTTAAATACTCTTGAACCAGACGTGGTGGTCATTGCCGAAAGTCAGTTGTACGGTGAGCGGGTGATGCAACGCCGCTTGCGTCAACCAGAAACCATCATGGCTGACAATGGATTGCGTGATCTGGCAGAATTACAAATCGGTAAGTTAGTGGTGCATCTCGATCATGGTATTGGGCGTTATGTAGGTTTACAAACGATCACCACTGATAATCGAGCCAATGAGTACGTCACGCTTGAATATGCGGATAACGCCAAGTTATACGTGCCCGTACATAATTTACATCTGCTCAGTCGTTATAGGGAGGGTGCCAATGAAACGACTCCCGTCCATCGTTTGGGGACCGAGCAGTGGTCGAAAGCGAAGCAAAAAGCAGCTGAAAAAGCGCGTGATGTGGCCGCGGAACTTTTGGATCTATATGCTCGCCGTGCGGCTAAACCCGGCATGGAATACCAGTGGGATGAGGCTGCGTATCAAACATTTGCCGGTGACTTTCCGTTTGAAGAAACTGCTGATCAGCTGCGCGCGATCAATGATGTCATGAATGATATGCGGGCGCCTAAACCGATGGATCGCTTGTTGTGTGGTGACGTCGGTTTCGGTAAAACGGAAGTCGCAATGCGGGCGGCCTTTGTTGCGGTACAAAATCATAAACAAGTTGCCATTCTAGTGCCGACTACCTTGTTAGCCGAACAACATTATAATAGTTTTAAAGATCGCTTTGCTAATTGGCCCATAAAAACTGCGCTATTATCTCGTTTTCGCACTGCTAAAGAGCAAACACAAACGGTTGAGCAGCTCGCCAATGGCAAAGTGGATATTGTTATTGCTACGCATAAATTATTACAATCGGGACTGCAATTTTCCGATCTGGGATTATTAATTATCGATGAAGAACATCGTTTTGGGGTTCGGCAAAAAGAACAGCTTAAAGCATTGCGAACGAATGTTGATATTTTAACCCTCACTGCCACACCAATCCCACGAACATTAAATATGGCGTTTGCGCAAATGCGTGATTTATCGATGATTTTCACACCACCCGCACGCCGTTTATCCATTAAAACTTTTGTGCAACAGTATAATAAAGAGAATGTTCGCGAAGCGATTTGGCGTGAAATTTTACGCGGCGGCCAAGTTTATTTCTTACATAATAATGTCGCGACGATTAATAAAACGGCGCAAGAGTTAGCGGAGCTTATTCCTGAAGCAAAAATTGCGATAGCCCACGGACAAATGCGCGAACGCGATTTGGAACAAACCATGATCGATTTTTATCATCAACGTTTTAATGTGTTGGTGTGTACTACGATCATTGAAACGGGGATCGACGTACCGAGTGCAAATACCATTATTATGGATCGGGCTGATAAATTAGGTTTGGCACAATTGCACCAATTACGGGGTCGAGTGGGGCGTTCACATCATCAAGCCTATGCGTATTTATTAACCCCACCTGAAAATTTAATCAGTGCAGATGCTGTAAAACGTTTAGAAGCGATTAGTCAAGCGCATGAACTAGGTGCCGGATTTAGTTTAGCCACTCAAGATTTAGAGATCCGCGGTGCGGGTGAGTTATTAGGAGAAGAGCAGAGTGGTCAAATTGCTACGGTGGGTTTTTCTTTGTATATGGAGTTTTTGAATCATGCCGTTAATTCCTTGCGTTCGGGCGTGCAACCAGATTTTACCAAACCGATGATGGCGCAAACAGAAGTTGACCTAACCTTGAGTGCAATTATTCCCGATGATTATTTGCCGGATGTATCCATGCGTTTAGTCTTATATAAACGCATTGCGAATGCTAAGAGCGAGCGTCAATTGCGCGATCTCCAAGTTGAGATGATCGATCGTTTCGGTTTATTGCCTGAAGCCACTAAAAATCTGTTTACCGTGGCTGAAATTAAATTGCTGGCGCAAGAGTTAGGTATTAGCAAAATCATCTTAGGTGCCGAGGGCGGATATCTTGAATTTACCAAAGAGCCTAAAATTGACCCCTTGAAAATTATCCAGCTGATCCAACAAACATCACGACAGTATAAATTACAAGGCCCACAGCGTTTAAATCTTGTAGTGAAATTACCAAGCCCAAGCGATCGTTTTAAATTTATTAGGCAATTGCTGCAGCAGCTAAGCAATTAGCGGTATAATAGGCAAGGATATAATATTCGGAGAACGATGTGCGTTTAATTAAATTATTTTTGTTAATATTAATAGCGGGTGTTACTTCACCTAGCTTTGCTGCCACTCGCATTTATCAACTTGATCTATTGATTGTTAGCCATGTGACGACTAAAGCGCTTTTGTCAGAAAACTGGCCTGCCAATTTCACCATGCCCCTTTTAAGTAAAGCGGTCGATTTAAAACCCTATGATACGGCAATGCCTAATGCCTTATACCAGATCTTACCGGCGGATCGTTCTAAATTTGCTAAAGAGGTGGACATTTTAAACAAGCAAGCTGGCTATCATGTGTTAGTTGATATGGCGTGGCTACAGCCCGCCTTGACGATTAAGCAAGCGACCTGGATCCATGTCAGTGGTGGCACGAGTATTCAAGTGAACGGTATGCTGAAAATCAGTCGACCGTATTTATTTCAAGCGGATGCAGATTTGGTTTTAACTATTCCCGCTGCTGTTATGCAGCAAATCGCACCTAATGCGATAGCAAAGATCGCTACCACCCAGTTTGTGCTAAAGCAGACAGCCTCCGTACGCGCTAATCAAATCTATTATTTTGATCATCCATTGTTTGGTGTGATCCTCAGGATCACGCCATTAGATGAAAAAGTGAACGAATTGGATTTAACCTAATATGATCGCCCCCGCATTAGAAATTAAAAATTTAGTTAAAGTATATAAAAATGGTGTGCACGCTGTTGATGATATTAGTTTGACCGTGGAGCAAGGTGATTTTTTCGCCTTGCTTGGCCCTAATGGCGCGGGCAAGTCGACCACCATTGGTATCATCACCTCGTTAGTGCGCAAAACCTCAGGTCAGATCAAGGTGTTTGGTTATGATCTCGATACACAAATCGAAGAAGTAAAAACCTGTATTGGCGTAGTACCTCAAGAATTTAATTTTGCGATTTTCAATAAGGTTGAAGAAATTGTTGCCACTCAAGCGGGTTATTACGGTTTGCCCTATAAAGTGGCGAAGCACAACACTGAAAAATATTTAAAATTACTGGGTTTGTGGGATAAACGTAAGCAAATGGCGCGGATGCTATCCGGTGGGATGAAGCGCCGCTTGATGATTGCGCGTGCTTTAGTGCATGAGCCTAGGCTATTAATTCTCGATGAGCCTACGGCCGGTGTCGATATTGAAGTGCGGCGTAGCATGTGGGATTTTTTAAATGATCTCAATCGCCAAGGAGTGAGCATTATTTTGACGACTCACTATTTGGAAGAAGCGGAAAATCTGTGCCGCAATGTTGCGATTATTAATAAAGGTAAAATTGTTCGTCTAGCGCACATGAATGAATTGCTTAAAGAATTAGAAAACGAAAAATTCATTTTAAATTTAGTAATGCCTTATGATCGTGATCTCATTATTAATGATTTCCCCGTTGATAAACTTGATGACCAAACATTTGAAGTCATGGTGCCAAAAGGCAAAAATATGACTGATTTATTTGCACAATTAGCTGCGCAACATATCGAAGTGAAAAGTTTACGTAATAAGTCGAATCGCTTAGAAGAATTATTTTTAGACTTAACAGGCAGCCATAAAAAATGACTTATTTCCAACGAAATTGTATTGCTTATAAAACCATCGTGTTAAATGAAGTGTATCGGACGCTACGTTTATGGTCGCAAACTATCTTGCCTTCAGCCATCACTACCGTACTCTATTTTTTAATTTTTGGTCGCTTAATGGGGCAACGCATTGGCTCGATGGCGGGTATCGATTATATCAACTTTATTATGCCTGGTTTGATCATGATGAATATGTTAATGGCGGCCTATAATGCCAGTATTTTTGTGGTCTACATGGCGAAATACACACGCAATATTGAAGAGATCTTAGTCTCACCGATGACGGCAACGAGCGTGCTACTTGCATTTTTGAGTGTTGGCATTGTACGCGGCTTAATTGTGGCAATCGTAGTCGCCTTGGTAGCCCTGGGTTTTACGCATTATCACATTAATAATATTATTCTCATGCTGTTTGTTGCCATCTTAGGGTGTGCTATTTTTTCGTTATTAGCAATTATTAATGCGCTCTACGCGAAAACTTTTGATCAGGTTTCTATCGTACCAACGTTTGTGATCATGCCGTTATCCTACCTAGGCGGGGTATTTTATTCTATATCAATCTTGCCGCCATTTTGGCAAAAGTTGGCATTCTTTGATCCCATTGTTTATTTGATCAGTACCTTTCGTTACGCTTTTTATGGAGTAGGTGATATCCATGTTCTGGGCTCACTGTTAGGAATGCTGGGGGTATTTGTGATCCTATTTTTCTACACCCTAAGATTGATTAAAAATCGTACCGGAATATCAGATTAGATCTCACTTGTAAGCACATGATTTTATTTTGGAAATTAGCTTTTAGGGCGCTTTGCGGACAGTTTGCGAATTGCCATTTTAGGATGATTTGTTATAATGGCGCGCTTCGAACCTCCTTGTTTTAGTGACACATAATTTTAGAGATGAGACCGAATGTCGGATCTGGATAACCAAATTTTATATCTTAATGGTGCTCGTTTTAAACGAGCCTTTATGTCCGGCGCAAAACGCGTTATTGCTCGTCATGATCATTTAAATAAAATTAACGTATTTCCAGTTTCTGACAGTGATACCGGTACCAATATTAGTATAACCTTGAGTGCGGGTTTAAAAGCGGTTGCTTTAAATCAAGACGAATCGTTATCAGGCGTTCTGGTTTCCTTTGCTGATGGCACACTCGACGCAGCACGGGGTAACTCAGGCACTATCTTTGCTCAGTTTTTTCAGGGCATCGCCGAAGCCGCCGAACCGTATCACGATCTTGATACTCGGCAATTTATTGAAGTGTTTGCGGCGGGTGCTAAACAGGCTTACGAAGCTGTTGCCGAACCGGTTGAAGGCACAGTATTAACCGTTTTAAATGATGTCGCTGAGTATCTGAATCATTTAAAGGATATTTCAGCTGATTTCGATGTGCTCTTTACGCAAATAGTTGAACGAGCTAATATTTCTTTAAAAGAAACACCCGAGAAATTAAAGATCTTAAAGAAATTTGGGGTGGTGGATGCCGGTGCGCAAGCCATGGTAGATTTTTTCGAGGGCATTTTAGAGTTTATGCATCAAGGCTCGATCAAAGGCTTAGAAGAAGAAATCGCGACGCTGGTTGAAACCGAATTAGAAGAGAACTGCGCGGGTACTGAGCACACTGAAGAATATACCTATCGATTTTGTACTGAATGTGTGATCGTAGCGGATCCTGAAAAGCCGATCAATCAAGCTGATTTGAAAGCACAACTAATGCCACTCGGTGATTCATTAGTCATCGCTGGTTCAAAGCGTAAAACTAAAATTCATATGCATGTGAATCAACCCGCACAGTTATTTTCGGTAACACGTCGTTTTGGTAAGTTATTAAATGAAAAAGCGGATGATATGTTTCATCAGGTTAAAGATGCCCATACGAAGCATAGTCAGGTGGCGATTGTGGCGGATTCTTCAATGAATTTACCGCAAGAAATAGTAGATAGTTTAAATATTCATGTGATCCCGATCCGGATCCATCTTGGTGATGAGGCCTTTATCGATCAGATCTCAATCACTCCCGAAGAATTTTATCAAAAAGTATCAGCGGGTAACGTCGTACCGAAAACCGCGCATCCAACCTACGGTGATTTCAAAGCGAAATATCAATTTCTCAATTCGCATTATAAAGCAATCGTGTCGATTCATATTTCGAAAATTATGAGTAATACGATCGGTGCTGCCGAACTCGTTAAGCGGGATATGCCACGCGCTAAATTAACGATTATTGATTCGAAAAATACCTCCATCGGAATGGGTCTTATTGTGCAATATGCGGGTGAATTAGCAAATGCTGGCTTCTCGCATGAGAACATTGTCGAACGAGTGAAAGCCATTATTCCTAAAACTAAAATGTATGCCTTGGTGGGTGATATGGAATATGGCGTACGCGGTGGTCGCGTACCTAAGTTTGCTAAAATAGTTGCCGATTTTTTGAAAGTCACACCGATTTTAGAAGTACGCTTAGATGCCAAACCCAAGATTGCTGGCCTGATCACTAAGAGTAACCGTCGCGTGGAACAATTCGCGAAAAAAATGCAGAAAAAAATCGATCCTAAAAAACGTTATCGTATCGGAGTAGGCCATGCTAATGATCCGGTCGCCGGCCAAAAATTATTAGATCTGATCACTCAAAATAATTCTAATATCGAATCAGCTTTTCTGACCGAAATTGGTGTGATCATTGGTACACATGCTGGGCCGGGCACCATTGGCGTCGCTTTTCAGGAATATCTACCCATTAAACGCTGACGCTAATCTGGTTTTAAAATCTATGGCATAATCTGCGTTTTATTATATTAGGATCTTTCTATGATCACGGACTTAAAAACGACTCAACGCCGAGCGTCCTATTTTATTATTGGTATGGTGATGTGGGAGTTCTTTAGTTTCTATGGCATGCAAGCTTTACTTATCCTATATCTAACGCAAAAACTCCACTTTTCTGATCCACATGCCTATGCCATTTTTGGCAGTTTCACTTCGCTGATTTATGTTACCCCCATCGTTGGGGGTTGGCTGGCGGATCGTTATTGTGGTTATCGTTATGCGACGGCATGGGGTTGCGTGCTGATTATATTAGGTCATTTAACCTTAGGTGAATTTACGCAGCATGGTTTATATGTTGGTTTATCATTATTAATTTTAGGGATCGGTCTTTTTAAAGGCAACTCGATTTGTTTAATTGGTGAGTGTTATCCGGGTGATCCGTCGGGTCGAAGTTCAGCGTTCACTTGGTACTATGTGAGTGGTAATTTAGGTGCCGTGGTGTCGCAATTTTTATGTCCTTATTTAGCCCAAACGATCGGCTGGAGCGTGGGCTTTGTCGCTGCGGCGGTAGGTATGATGTTTGGTTTAATATTATTAATATTATCACGCCGTTATTTTGGGTGGTATAAAGCAACATTACAAATTAATCGTTGGACAAAATTAAATAGCAGTCAACAAACCCTAATCAGTATTGTGGGTATTTTAATTAGCCTGGCGATTGTCATGGTTGTATTATTCAAGTTACTCGTAGCAAGCTTATTAATCATCATTTCAATTATTTCTATTTTTACGTTTATTGCGATCTATAAACGCGCCGACGTAAAGCAGCGTAAAGCATTATTGATGTTAGGCGTATTATCGTTATTTGCCTGCGGTTTTTGGATCTTCGATCAACAAGGTTCGAGTTCAATTGTGCTATTTATTTCGCGATTTGTTGATCGCAGTATTGGCAGTTTCACGGTGCCGGCAGCATCGTTTCAATCAATCAATCCAGCGATGGTTTTGACGATCGGTACCTTAGTTGCATTATTGTGGCGCTATCTCGGTAAACATAATATTGTGCTCACCCCTGTTAGTAAATTGACTATTGGCTTATTACTATTAAGCTTAGGCTTTTACGTCATTGCCACTGCGGCCCATTTAGCCGTCGCACATAGCGTAGTCATTTGGCTGCCGATATTATGTTTAACATTAAATGGCGCATCCGAAATTTTTGTGGATCCGGTGTTATTATCGAGTATTACGGCTGCTGCACCAGCTCACTCAGAAGGGCGTTTAGTCGCCATTTATTATTTATTGACCGGTGCCATTGCCAATTATATTGCTGGACAAGTTGCGAATTTAACCGTTGATCCAACTCAAGGTGTTGGAACTGCTATCACGTATCATTCAGCCTATATGCAATTTACCTGGATAGCGGGCATTATGTTCGTTATGCTAGCCATTTGGACGCTGTGGGATCGCTATAAAAGCCGTGAGATCGCTATAAAATAAGTGCGACGAGTATTTGAGTGTATCCTAAAAGCCATTTTTCCAATCGCGTAGTACGCGAAATACGTCGACGGGTGACTCTAATCGCTCACCCGAGTATTTCTCGGCAGCCGCTTTGACAGCAGGTTGGTCGCAACGTAAAAAAACATTGGTATTCAATTCTTCTATAATGCTACTAGGGAGGGTGCATTGTTGCTCAGCACGTAAAAATTTGACGAGTTTTAATTTGCTGGTAATATCTTTATTTTCAGGTTCGACAGTTAAACCAAATTGCAAATTATGTTCCGTGTATTCGTGGCCACAATAGACTTGGGTTTCTTTAGGTAAAGCTGCTAAGGTTTGCAGCGAATCATAGAGCTGCTGATAGGTTCCTTCAAATAAACGTCCACAGCCTCCCGCAAATAACGTATCCCCCGTAAAAACTAATTCGTGTCCATAAAAGGCCGTGTGATCTAAGGTATGGCCGGGGATCGGTATCGCAGTAAAGCTGAGATCAAGTTCAGGAACACTGATCATTTCTTGATTTGCACTATCTGGACTGGCATAAACAGGACACGAATAATGCTGCACTATTTCGGCTAAACCACCCGTATGATCTTTATGATGATGAGTAATAAAAATAGCCGATAGTTCTAATTTATGTGTTTTGAGATAATTTAAAACGGGCGGCGCCGCACCGGGATCGACAATAACAACCTTACCAGGATAGATAACATTGCTTAGACACCAAATATAATTGGTTTCAAAAGCGGGGATAGGTATTAACTTTAACATTAACCTATTATACTTTATGTAGGCAAAAAAGGATCCCTTATGGCGACGAATAAACAATTAGAGCAGTTAACAGCGTGGTGGGATACACCCGTCGGTAAATTACTGCTACAGGCTGAACTCAAGCAGTTAGAAACATATCTCGAATTGTTATTTGGTTATAAGTTGTTACTCATTGCACCCAGCTGTTTCGACTCACTCAGTCATTGCTCGCGAATGGGACAGGTATTGCGCATCGATCCCAATGAGGTAGCAACGCAAAGCTTACCTCCCCATCTTGATGCGATTATTATTCCTCATTTACTCAGCTATCTACCTGAAGTCAGTGACTGTATCAAAGGATGTTGGGAAAGTTTAGACGCTAAGGGCCAATTAATTATCACGGGTTATCGAAGATTCAGTTATTTAACATGGTCGCGTTTCTGTGACTCAAGATTAAAACTACAAATCCCCAGTGCTAATAACAGTCAATCAAAAATAAAGAATTTATTACGTGCCAATTCGTTTAATATTATTAAACAAGATAACTTTGCTCCCAATAGCAGTCTATTTGCTAATGGCTATGTTATCGTCGCTCAAAAAGAATTAGTATTAGTAAAAATGAGTGAGCCGATCACGTGGCAAAACAAACAGAAAATGAACGCTAGAATGGCGACAAGCGGTTGCCAAAGAGAACAGAATTGAAGAGAGAACAGAATTGAAGATAGAAATATTTGCTGATGGTGCCTGTCGAGGCAATCCGGGTCCGGGTGGTTGGGGCGTGTTTTTGTGTTATCAACAATATGAAAAAGAATTGTACGGTGCAGCAGCGGAAACAACTAATAATCGCATGGAATTAACCGCTGCTATTCAGGCTTTGCAGACGCTTAAACAACCAAGTGAAGTTATTCTTACTACGGATTCAAAATACGTCATAACAGGTATTACGCAGTGGGTTATTAATTGGCAGAAAAACAATTGGAAAACCGCTGATAAAAAGCCGGTAAAAAATGTCGATTTATGGGAACAATTAGTTGTTGCTACCAGCCAACATAAGATAAATTGGCAATGGGTAAAAGGGCATAGCGGACATGTTGGAAATGAACGCGCGGATGCACTGGCGAATAAAGCCATCGATGAAATGTTAAGAGACAATAAAAAACTATAAAAGCCTTTTCATAATTTCCCTCTACCGTTTACGGGAGAGGGTAGGGTGAGGGTAAACCAGAGAAAATAAAAATGCTTAGACAAATTATCTTAGATACTGAAACCACCGGACTGGATCCACAAAGTGGTCATCGCATTATTGAGATCGGCTGTGTCGAAGTGATCAATCGTCGCGTGAGCGGTAATACGTTTCATCGTTATCTTGATCCCGAACGACCGATTGATCGGGGTGCTGAAGAAGTTCATGGTCTAACGCGTGAATTTTTGCAAGACAAACCTAAGTTTGTTGAGATCATAGATGAGTTTCTCAGTTTTATAGAAGGTGCGGAATTAGTGATCCATAACGCACCATTTGATGTGAGTTTTTTGAATGCTGAGTTCAAACGTTTGAAAAAGCGTCTGAAAAATCTCGAAGAATATTGCTCAATTACGGATACGCTCGCCATGGCACGCAAAATGCATCCGGGGCAACGCAATAATTTGGATGCCCTCTGTAAACGCTACGGTGTTGATAATGCAAAACGTGATCTACACGGCGGCTTACTCGATGCGAATTTATTGGCGTTGACTTATTTAGCAATGACCAGCGGTCAAGATAATTTATTTTCTGTTGATAATAAAGAAAACGCGAATGATAATAAAAATAAAGCGACTGAACCGTCAAAAGGTAGTACTGCCCAAAAATATAAATTACGGGTGCTTAAAGCGACTGACGAAGAATTAGCTGCTCATGAGCAGCGGTTAGCAAAAATAGGAAAGAAATAGAATAGCGTCGCGATGATGTCCGTGTAGGGGCATGTTGCGCATGCCCAAAATAGTATGATGTTACGTCGAGGTTTAGGAGGGCACGCGCAACGTGCCCCTACTTCTTCTTGAATAAATTCACCAACACCTGCGTCGAGCTATCATAAGCAGACATATCCATATCTTCTTTTAGTGCTTTGCTTAAGCTAGTGGCTAATTGTTTACCGACTTCAACACCATATTGATCAAATGAATTAATTTGCCAAATGATGCCCTGAGTAAAGACTTTATGTTCGTACAGTGCAATGAGAGCACCTAACGTAGTGGGTGTTAATTTTTTCATGACGAGTGTATTACTCGGGCGATTACCCGGTAACATTTTATGTGGTGCTAATTTTTTGGCCTTGGTTTCATCATAACCCTCGGCGAGTAATTCGTAATAGGCTTGCTTTTGTGTTCGTCCTTGTAATAAGGCTTGGCTTTGTGCTAAGCAGTTAGCGTAGAGTAAATCATGGTGTTCTGGCCAAGGATGATGATTATCGAGCGCGATGATGAAATCGACGGGTAGCAAAAATTGTCCTTGATGTAAGAGTTGATGAAAAGCATGTTGTCCATTAGTGCCGACGCCCCCCCAAATAATCGGAGCCGTTGGGTAGTCAATGATTTCATCGTTCACATTAACCGATTTACCATTACTTTCCATATCTAGCTGTTGCAAATAATTTGGGAATAATGCTAAATTTTGGTCGTATGGAATAATCGCTTGGGTTTGGCAGCGATAAAAATTGGTATACCAAATTCCGAGTAATGCTAAGATCACTGGCATGTTTTGTGCTAATGGCGCATTCCGAAAATGTTGGTCCATGCAATGTGCCCCGTTTAACAGTTGTAAAAAGGCATCGACTCCGATAGCAATCATGATGGGCAAACCAATGGCTGACCACAGTGAATAACGACCGCCGACCCAATCGGAAAAACTAAAAATATTATCGGCACTTATGCCAAATTTGATGGCTCGATCGGCGTGCACGGTAATGGCCACAAAATGATGTGTAATGGCATCTGCTTTTTTACGTTCTACTACTTTATTTAATAACCACGTTCGGGCGGTTGTTGCATTTAATAACGTTTCAACGGTCGTAAAAGTTTTTGATGCCACGATAAAAAGTGTCGTTTCAGGATTGAGGTTTTTTAACGTATTATAGAGTTCACTGCCATCGACATTCGCGACAAAATGTACTTTTATTTTCTTGTTACTCAATGCGCTTAAGGTATCAACGACCATGCGCGGACCCAGATCAGAACCGCCGATCCCTAAATTAACTACATCGGTGATTGGCTTACCGGAGTAGCCTCGCCAGTGATCCGAATGCAAGGCAGAGCAGAATAGGTGCATGCGCTGCAAGGTGCTATGGATCTCTGGCTGTAGCGCAGTGGGATCACGTAATGACGTGTGCCAAGCAGCACGTTGTTCGGTAAAATTAACGGCTTTACCCGTAAATAAATTTTCAATGTGTTCTGGTAAGTGAGCGGCTTCAGCTAGGGCTACTAGGTGTTGCAGGGTTTCGTTATTAATACGGTTTTTAGAATAATCGAGATACAGCTCTGCGGCCCGTAACGAAAATTTTTCAGTGCGCGTGGGGTCAGTTGAAAATTGGTCATACATTTGTTGAGTACGCGTTTTTTCGAAATCTTTTATTAATTGCTGCCAAGCAGGTGAGTTTGTTAAATCGGTCATGTTGTGTTCCTATAAAGTTCGTTATCCCGGTGGCCACGCAAATTGGCGACCCGCGAATAAGTGTAGATGAATATGAAATACTGTTTGGCCACCATCAGCATTACAATTCATGACTAAGCGATAACCCTTTGCTGCATGCCCTAATTGATTAGCTAATTTTTGGCCGACTTGCACCATATGCCCTACGATGAAAGTATCCGCTTCAGTTAAATGATTTAAAGTGTCAATGTGTTGGCGTGGCACAATGAGAATATGGGTCGGCGCTTGCGGGTTAATATCATTGAGGGCAATGACCGTGTCGTCTTCATAGACTAAGGTAGCGGGGATCTCACCGTCAATTATTTTACAAAATAAACAGTTTGCCATAAATTTCCTCTCATTGTCTTCTCACCGTGCTGATGCCTTTAATGCTGGCTAATTTACTTTGCAATTGGCTCAATTGATCTTTGCCCGTAATTTCAACTGATAGGTTAATAATCGTTACATTTTGATTTTCATTCACATACGCGTTCAATTGCAAGATGCTCAAATTTGCTTCGCTCACTATTTTAGTTAAATCGCGTAACAAATCGTGACGCGGGGTAGCTTCTAACGTCAGATCAACATTATAGCGCTGTTCGCCGATAATACCCCAGCTGACATCAACAATGCGATCGGCTTGTTCGGTTTTGCTGTTTTTGAAATTAGCGCAGTCTAGACGATGTACCGTAATGCCACGTCCTAGCGTAATATAACCGCCGATCGGTTCGCCCGGAATGGGTTTGCAGCAATGCGCGATATGAGTGAGTAGATCATCCATGCCACTGACCCTGATCGGAGTTTGTTGTTGTCGCTTACTTTTGCGTGATCCCACTTTTTTACTCGGTGCGATAATTTCCGTGTCTTTCTTTTTAGCGGTGTGAACCAAATCGTGGATCGCACCGACTAATTGTGGTATTCGAATATCGCCATTGCCGAGAGCGGCTAACAGATCATGTACTGATTGCAGGTGAAAATAAGGCGCGAGCATCGGAGCATCAATAGTGGAAACATTTAAGCGTTTCAATTCGCGTTGCAAGATCGCTTGGCCTTCAATGATATTGTGATCATGATCTTGTTTTTTGAACCAGTTATGCACCTTTGTTTTGGCGCGTGCCGTGGTCAAATAACCTAGATGCGAATTAAGCCAATCGCGACTGGGTGTGCCATTTTTGACGGTTAAAATATCAACCTGTTCACCGGTTTGTAGCGCGTAGGTGAGCGGAACCATGCGGTTATTGATTTTGGCACCGCGACATTTGTGACCGACTTCACTGTGAATGTAATATGCGTAATCGAGTGGCGTCGAACCTTGAGGTAATGACACCACATCACCGGTGGGTGTAAACACATAAATTCGATCTTCCTTCATGCCCTGCGCCATTTCTGCGGGCACTTCAGCGTTGCTAGCAAGTTCGAGTTGCCATTCCAGTAATTGTCGTAACCAGGCTATTTTACGCTGGTAGCGGGTTTCTTGCGCGCCTTCTTTATACACCCAATGGGCGGCGACTCCCCGTTCATTTTTCTCATGCATCGTATGAGTTCGCATTTGAACTTCAATCTTACGACCATTACTATCTTGGATCACAGTATGGATCGATTGGTAGCCATTTTGTTTAGGATGCGCGATGTGATCCGTAAAAGCAGTGGCGTGATGATCCCAACGATTATGCACTAACGAGAGTGCAGCATAGCAATCATCAATGTTGCCGACTAAAATGCGTACCGCAATGGTGTCAGTCACGTCAGCAAAGGGAATGTCTTTTCGTGACATTTTACGATGAATGCTATAAATATGTTTGGCACGTCCCATGATCTCGGCGGTGATACGTTGTGTCGCTAATAAATCAGTGAGTTGCTGTTTAAAGGTGCTCACATACGCGTCGCGGTCAATGCGTCGTTCATTGAGTTGTTTGGCAATCGTTTTGTATTTCTCACGATGTAATACTTGAAACGATAGATCTTCTAATTCCCACTTGAATTCAAAAATACCTAAGCGGTTAGCGAGCGGTGCATAAATATCGACGATCTGTTGGCTGACGTGTACTTGTTCGTGATCCGATAGCACTCTAATATGACGCAAATATAATGTACGTTCGGCTAACTTGAGTAATACGATGCGCATATCATCAACCATCGCTAACAACATGCGACGATAATTATCGATTTGTTTACCGCCACTACTTTTCCGCAAGGTTTGGTCGAAGCTATCCATTTCTAAGGTACCCTGCAGTAATTTAGTCACGGCTGCCGGGCATTGTTCTTCTAAATCTTCAAGCGTTAAATCGGTGTACTGTAACGCTGGGTAGAGTATGGCAGCGATGATGCAGTCTTTATCGAGATTAATACTGAGCAATAAATTGGCTAGCTCGACACCATAGCTTATTATATCTTGGCCAGTTTTGGTTTGGACATGCTCACAATTGCTTTGCACTAATGAGCAGGCACGCCGAATTTGCGCCACATCTTCAGGCGTAAAGCGTGCTTCAATAACGGTTAACCATTGCTCTAAATCAATGGCACCGTTTTTCATTGGAATAAGCGCGCTGAGTGCAAATACCATGTTTTATTCTCTTAAAAATAACGCAATTGATTCGACATGATTCGTTTGAGGAAACATGTCAATTATACCGACACTGTGTAAGTGATAACCCTGTTGCGCTAATAGTCCAGCATCACGTGCCAGAGTGGCGGGGTTGCAAGACACATAAACAATTCGCTGTGGTTGCCATTGCGGGATCATTTCAATGATTTCTTTAGCACCCGCACGGGCTGGATCAAGCAATAATTTATCATAACGTTGCTTTGCCCACGTCGCTGTAACCGGTTGCGCCAATTGAGTGAGGTCTGCCATATGAAAATCGACATGGTTAATATTATTAGCGATGGCATTGGCTTGTGCGCGTTTTACCATTAAGCTTGAACCTTCAACGCCAGTGACCTGTTGTGCTGTGCGGGCGATAGGCAGGGTAAAGTTGCCTAAACCACAAAACAGATCTAGCACTTTATCCGTCGGTTTAAGTGCTAATAAGTTTAGTGCCATCGGGATCATCTTGCGATTGATCACAGGATTGATTTGGATAAAATCCAAAGGATGAAACCATAGCTTTAAATCAAAATCGGGTAACGTGTAATAGAGCAGATCGCTCTCACTCAGCGGCCAAATTTTAGTCACGGTGTCTGGACCACCCGATTGTAAATATAAATCAAGCGTATGATGTTTGGCAAAATCAATGAGTTTATTGTGATCGGCATCAGTAAGCGCGACCAAATTACGAAACACTAAGGCAGTTTGTACCTCACCAATGGCCACTTCGATTTGAGCAATCTGTTCGAATGCGACTAATGAACTTATTAATTCACGTAAGGGCGTAATTAAGTTACCCACGGGATGAGCTAATACTTTGCAGTGATCTAATGCGGTGAGATAACGACTTTGTTGTTCACGAAAGCCAACTAATACACTATTCTTTTTAGGAACGTAGCGCACCCCTAAACGCGCTTTGTGACGATAGGCATACTGCGGACCCGTAATGGGCGGCATAATGGTATCGGGTACCAAATTCGCAAAATGTTTCAATTGTTCTAATAACGTATTCTGTTTTAAGCTGAGCTGTGCGGAATGTTCCATATGTTGCAGACTGCAACCACCACAGATGCCAAAATGCGGGCATTCAGGCGCAACGCGTTCAGGTGATGCAACTAGAATGTCAATTGCGCGTCCTTCGCCATAGCGAGGTTGTAATGCGGTGTACTGAAATGCGATGTCTTCACCGGGCAACGCATTACTAATAAACGTTTTACGACCTTCAATGGTAGCGATACCGCGACCTTCATGAGAAAGATTAGTGATATGTGCAGGAGTAAGACCTTCGGGAAATTTTAATCTTTTTTTCATGCTAATTGATTCGTACAAGCAGCGGCAAATTCTTTTAAATGACGTTGCTCACTATTATTCAGCGTATCGAGAACTAATTGGTATTCACGTTGGTAATCAGCAGAAGACAACTTACCTTGCATCAATAAGAAGCGCAAATAAACCAGATGAGTATTCAAGACATCGGTTTCACAATAATTACGGATCTCAACAATCTTGCCATCTAAATAATTTTGCCAGACGTGAGCACCACTCATACCCATCTTACCGGGAAAGCCGAGCAGGGTTGCCATTTCATCAAGCGGTACCACCGCACGCGCTTGGTAAGCCGATAATACATCCATTAAATCAGTATGGCGTTGATGATAACGACTAATATAATTATTCCACTTGAAGTTAGAATCGTGTTCACCCGTTTCCCAATAACGCGATGCATTGATGCCATGTAACATGGCGCGATAATGTAATACCGGTAGGTCAAAGCCGGAGCCATTCCAACTGATCAGCGTAGGTGAGTAGCGTTCGATGCCTTCAAAAAAACGTTCGATCAGCTCTTTTTCACTGCTATCTGGTTCGCCCAGTGACCAGACTTTAAATCGATCCGCTTGGCGCAATACCACCGAGATCGCAATGATGCGATGGACGTGATGCTTTAAAAATTCGGATCCACCCGTTTCAGTTGCACGTTTGGCAAACATCGCTTGTGCGATCTCAGCGTCACTTTTAGGATCGGCAGCGAGATCGAAATGATAAAGCTGCCGACCCGCATTAATATCAGGAATGGTTTCAATGTCGAAGACTAATGAGTTCATAATGAGTTGACTTTGTAGGTGGATGAGAAGTATATTTCTTTCCTGATCAATTGTCTATAAAGGGTCGTATGAGAATTATATTATTAGGTCCTCCTGGTGCGGGCAAAGGCACTCAAGCACAATTTATCTGTGAGCATTATTGTATCCCGCAAATTTCGACCGGTGATATGCTGCGTGCCGCAGTAAAATGCAGTACCTCACTTGGTTTGAAAGCCAAGAAAATCATGGATGCAGGAGGTCTCGTGTCAGATGATATTATTATTGGTTTGGTGCAAGAGCGTATTACTCAAGCCGATTGTCAAAATGGATTTCTATTCGATGGTTTCCCGCGAACCATTCCGCAGGCCGAAGCAATTGATAAAGCCGGTATTGTGATTGACCATGTGTTGCAGATCGATGTTCCTGATACAGAAATTATTCAGCGGATCGCGGGGCGACGTCTGGCAACACAGGGAGACCCCCGTTCAGATGATAATGAAGAAACCGTAAAGCAACGATTAGCGGTTTATCATAAACAAACGGCTCCCTTAATTGATTTCTATAAAAACTTACCTACTAAGCAACCTGATCATAAACCAGCATTTCATATTATTAATGGCTTGGGGACGATCGAGGCGATCCGTGAGCGAATTATCGCAGTATTGGGGTAATAAAAAAGCCGCTATTACTAGCGGCTTTGTATAAAGTTAGCTTATTAGGCTTTCTTTATCGCAACCTTCTTTTTACGAGGTGCAGCTTTACTCTTAGTCGCTTTCTTCTTTTTAGCGCCGCCTTTCTTTTTAGCAGGTGCTTTTTTAGCAGCAGCAGCAGCTTTCTTAGCGCTCGCAGCTGTAAGAGTAGCAACTTTCTTAGTTAAAGAAGTTACTTTCTTTTGAGCAGCAGCTAATTGACGAGTTGCTTTTTTCAAAGCAGCGCCGCCAGATACCTTGCGCTTAGCAGTTGTTTTTTTACGAGTTGCAGTTGTTACTTTTTTACGTGGCATACTGATATCTCCTAGATAATTGAACCAACATAGTAAACATAGCACACATTTTTAAAAATGCCCAATTTTTTTTTCATTCACCAATTTTTTAACTCAACGATTTCAAATTTATACATTACAATACGTTTTTTATAAACAGCGAGATCTCAGATCATGAACACAAAGTTTTCAAACGTTTTTGGTGTACTCATTTTATTATTTAGTGTCAATCAAATCAGTGCTGCAACGGATCTGATGCCAGTCGGTTTAACACCGATTGGTTACTGGAAAACCATCGATGACAAAACTTCGCAGGTTTTAAGTATTGTGCAAATTTATGCGGAAAAAGACGGTAGTTTGTCAGGAAAAGTAGTGACGATCATGCCGGTATTAGGACAGCAAAAAACAGACGTTTGTCAAGCCTGTAAAGATCAGTTACATAACAAACCGATATTAGGAATGGAGATCATCTGGGGCATGAAACATGATATGCCAATGAGTGATACCTGGATTGATGGTCATGTTTTAGATCCAAAAAGCGGTAGCGTGTACAGTGGAAAGATGACGGTATTAAATAATGGCCAGCAATTAAAATTGCGCGGTTATGTCTTAATGCCCCTCTTAGGTCGGTCAGAAATTTGGCAAAGAACGGAATTGTCATCCGGTACTTGATACGGGATCAAAAAAAACGCCTCATCAAGAGGCGTTTTTAGATCTCTGTTCTCGATTAATTACGATTACCCGATATACCACCGAGTAAGATCAATAAGTTTTGGAATAAGTTAACGATATCCAAATATAAAGCAATTGTGGCTAAGATATAATTACGCTCGCCGTTATTAATGATCCGGCTGGTATCATATAAAATGAATCCGGAGAAAAGAAGCACTAAAGCAGCAGAAATGGCGAGTTGTAATCCAGGGATCTTAATAAAAAATGCTAATAGCATGGCAACGATTGCAATGATCAAACCTACGAACAAGAAACCGCGCATAAAGTTGAAATCTTTACGAGTTGTTAAGACATAGCCTGATAGTGCGAAGAAAATCAAGCCAGTGCCTCCCAGTGCGCTTATGATCAAGGAACCCCCATTTACATAAGTATGGAGAAAGGCATTTAAAAATGGCCCCATAGTATAACCAATGAAACCGGTGAAGCCGAAGATCGATACGATCCCCCAAGCACTATTACGTAGCTTGTAGGTTAAGAAATATAAACCAATGATACCCACAAGGCTTAATATGAAACCAGGAGCAGGTAGGTTAGCTTGTAGAGCAAACCAGGCAATGCCTGCGCTCCACAGCAAGGTGAGGCTTAATAAGAAATAGGTGTTACGCAAGACAGCGTGCGTACTAATTAATGATTCACCACGTGCGCCGCTTAGGATTGGGTTACTTAGATTTTTTTCAAACATGGTTAATTTTCCTCTTAATTACTTTAAGTATCATTATAAGTGATTTTAAATACTTTTCCAACACTATAGTATTGCACACTATAGTATGGCCAGTCTGAAAATAGTGTGATTTAAATAAGATGGTTAAATATCCCAGCAATTATTAGGTTTTTTTGCCTCGTGACTGCCTCGCTCACCTAATTGATCCAACGTTAATGTTCCACACTCACTATCGCGGTGGGCCTGGCTGGCTTCGGGTTGCGCTTCAAGTTGATAACTTTGCTCAGTGACTATCGTGATGCTAAATTGATAATGATGATCAGTCGGTAGGTTAGCGGGTTTAATATCAGCAAATGCCACGCCAGTATAAGATTGATGGTTTTGCACTTTATAGATCTCCATATTTTTTGCCATAATCAACAAGGTCTGCTCGGCGTTATGTCGATGATGTTCCGCCAGCAAGGAACTAAAGCTGGGATAGATCAGTGTTCCCAACAGCACGATGATACTCATCGTTACTAATAGCTCAATTAATGTAATGCCTTTGTTATACATTGATGTAACACATATAAATAAATTCTAAGTATATGCATATATAAATTGACGGTCAAGCTTATATTTGGCTAGCGGCCGCTTTTAATTGTCGTTAGAATCTAGGGTGTCCCCTTAAAGAGAATTTTATGTCTACAAAAAAATATACTATCGCAGTGGTTGGTGCGACCGGCGCGGTGGGAAAAACGGTGCTGAGTATTTTAGCGCAACGTCATTTTCCGGTTGATCAATTATTTCCACTGGCTAGCGCACGTTCCGTGGGTGCGAAAATAGAATTTAATGATCGAGAATATCGTGTTGCGGATCTGGCTAAGTTTGATTTTACAGGAGTAGACATTGCATTTTTTGCAGCTGGTGGTTTCGTGGCAGCTGAATATGCGCCCAAAGCAGCGGCTGCAGGTTGCGTTGTGATCGATAAAAGTTCACATTTTCGTTATGAAGAGGATGTGCCACTCATTGTTCCCGAAGTAAATCCTGAAGCGTTAATTAATTATAAAAAACGCAATATTATTGCTGTACCGAATTGTTCAACCATTCAGATGTTAGTCGCACTCAAGCCGATTTATGATGCGGTTGGCATTGAGCGGATCAATGTCTGTACCTATCAAGCGGTAGCCGGTACCGGGGTCGCGGGGATCTTAGAATTGCAAACGCAAGTAGAGCAGTGGAGTGCCGGTGAGCCGATCACTAACCAGGTTTATCCCCAACAAATTGCGTTTAACGTTTTGCCGTGTATTGATGTGTTTCAGGAAAATGGTTACACGAAGGAAGAAATGAAAATGGTCTGGGAAACGCAAAAAGTATTTTCTGATGAAAATATTTTAGTGAATCCGACGACGGTTCGTGTGCCCGTTTTTTATGCACATTCCGAAGCCGTGCATATCGAGACTAAGAAAAAGATCTCAGCTAGCGAAGTCAAAAAATTATTAGCTCAGGCAGCGGGAGTTGAGTTGATCAGTGATGATCCCAATTATCCTAGTGCTTTAATGGCTGCGTGTAATGATGAGGTTTTGGTGGGTAGAATTCGTGAAGATATTTCACATCCACGGGGGATTAATATGTGGGTAGTAGCGGATAATTTACGTAAAGGTGCGGCGTTAAATGCGGTGCAGATTGCGGAATTGTTGGTAGAGAAGTACTTAGCTAAGTAATATACTGAAATACTTTTACCACTTTCGTCACGCCCGTCGTTTTACTAGCAATATCAACCGCTTGATCGGCTTGCTGTGGATTTACCACACCTAATAAATACACGACATTATTATCAGTAATGACTTTCATACCGCTCGGGTCAAAATTTTCCGCAAAGAACATTTTGGTTTTAATAATAGCCGTAATGCTTGTGTCTTTACTTTGTTGGAAGAAGCTGACTGGCTTACTAATGCTGATGTTATCGTAGACACGTGCCACCCCCGAAACTTTTTTGGCTAAGGCGACTGCTTGTTGTTTGATCTCTGGGGTACGCGCTTCGCCTGCCAATAATACATACGCATTGACACAGCCGACCACGATGTGATTCCGATCCCAGATCTCAGGAACTTGAAAATAAGCATTATTAATTTCAGTTTTGATCCGCGCATCATTCGCAAAATTTTCTACGGCATGGCGTTTATAAACTAAAAAACCACCCGCTATCGCGGTAGTAGCCGCTTCCCAACAACTACTCAGTAGTAGACTGCAAAGTAAAATGCTTGAGATCGCAAAAAAATTGCGCATGCTATTTACCATCACCAAATAAAGCCTGATCAATCGCATCACATAGACAGTGAATGACAAGCAGATGAGTTTCTTGAATGCGTGCCGTTTTTTTAGCGGTAACACGTATTTCGGCGTCCGTACTTTCTAATAAGGGAGCCATGGCACCGCCATCTTTGCCGGTCATTGCGACAACATGCATACCTCGATTATGGGCATCTTTAATAGCATTCACTACGTTGACTGAGTTACCACTGGTAGAGATCGCGAATAACACATCGCCTTTGTTACCGAGTGCGCGAATTTGTTTGGCAAAGATATCATCGTAAGTGTAATCATTGGCGATCGAGGTGATGGTTGACGTATCAGTCGAAATGGCAATTGCAGGCAAACTAGGACGTTCCATTTCATAGCGGTTTAATAATTCAGCAGAAAAGTGTTGCGCATCACCAGCAGAACCCCCATTACCACAGGCTAAAATTTTATGACCATTGGCTAAGCATTGGATCATGATCTCAGCGCCTTGTGCAATCGATTCCGGTAGGTAATCCGCCGCATCAATTTTAGTTTGGATACTATCAGTAAAGTGTTGTTTGATACGTGCTAATTTATCCATTGTGATTTTCCCATTGTGATTTTCCCATTGTAGTTTGCTAGATTATATAATACTTAGGCTTGGATCGCATCCTGGATCCACTCGATTTCGGGCTTATTCGTTAAACCGTGGATTGCAATGACATCAAAGCGGCAGGGATGATTTGCGTATTTGGAGTGCTTGAGTAAAAAGTATTGTGCAGTTTTGATTAATTTCCGCTGTTTTCCAACGGTAATACTCTCTACAGCACCCCCATGCTCATTGGATCTACGATAACGCACTTCGACGAAGATCACTTCATGTTTAGCGCTGAGCATAATGAGATCGATCTCACCGACTTTACAACGAAAATTACGCAGCAGCAATTTTAATTTTTGGTTAAGCAGATGATCTAGCGCAATTTGCTCAGTTTCCGCACCAATTTCTAAGCTTGTCATTGCGTTATTAATACCGGTACGCCATTTTCAAATTTCGCCCATTCTAATTCACTGATAAAGCGATTATTTTGCGTTAAAGATAGTTTTCCAGTATTTCCGATCAGATTAAAATCCGCAATATTTTTAAATTCGGGTATATGAAGGACTAAATTATAGGCATCGATCCCATAAGCATAGAGCAGACTATATTGTTTAAAATTCGCTCCCCATAAATTTTGTAATTGAGAGTGCATTGCTTGTGCTGTTGGCGTGGAATTGACAGCCCAAGGCATGATTAGAAATTGGATGCCATCGAGATCTTTATCGCGTGATGGCATGGACATGCCATTATAAATTTGTGAGGTAGCATAAACCGGAATATTGCCAGCGTAATAGTAGCGTAATAAGGGTAAGATCTGTTGGGCTTGAGCTGGCAAAGCATTCAAGAAAATGACATCGACATCTTGGCGACGACGGGGTGTGAAAATTAGTTTGTCTTTTAGCATCCATCTTAAATTATCATAGCGTTCCTGACTTTGATCTGCGTTTAATAAGGAAGCAATCGAATCATTTAAGCCGTCATCTACCCTAAAGGCTAGGGCAGCCACAATCGTGCCATGTTGGTCTAACCATGGTTTGTTGAAAGCTTGCACCACATTGGCACCCCATTGTCCCTCTGGTGTCAGAGTGATGGCATGGTGATAGCCACGTTGCGCGGCGCGGGCAGCAATTGCTTGCGCATCATTTTCGGGTGACAGCGCAAACTGATAAAATTTATTAGGGACACTTTGCTCCGTGAGGGTGTAATTTAACGCGAGCGTGGGTATTTTAATGGATGCTTTATCAAGTAATAATTGCACATTGGTTTTAGTCAATGGACCGACAACGAAATCAGCGCCATCTTGGATCGCTTGTTGATACTGCACTAAAACACTAACACTGGCGGTATCGTAAATTTTAACCGTTTGAGTGGACTGATTCTGGTAGTAGGCGGCGAGAAAGCCATTCAATATTGCTTGTGCTTGCGCCGCAGTGGGGCCGCTGAGGGGCAAGAGCAGAGCAATGTGTTTTGGAGCGGGATAGTCTTCAGCTAGCTTCGCATAATCGGTGGAAGTGAAATTTTTATGGGATCTAGTTGGCAAGGTCGACGTGCTACAAGCCACAAGGAAGATGATACCTAGAAAAAATACGACGAGCTGTCTTAAGCTTTTCATCTCAACCTGCCTTCGCAGGAATGACGGCGCAGAAAAACTTTAGAGCGAACAAACATAGCATTATAATTCCGTTGTTTAAACCAAGCTTTCATGATTATCACATCAGTCAAATTCTAGGTTTTGGTGATTTTGATATTTATAGGACTTACGCAAAAAGCAATCTGCTTCGTTGGAAACTCGCTCAAAATCCTCATGTATGTTTATATACATTCCGGTATTTTCGCTCATTTGCGCCTCGCATCTCATCTTTTTGCGTAAGTCCTAATTTAATCATTAATTTCCTTTCTCGATGCATTATACCTGAATCCGTCCAAAAGGATCTGGAAGGTCAAAAGGATTATATGCCCTATTCCTATCATCCTAAAAGCAGGTGTAGTGAGGTGGCAGATTAAGAGGTCTTCGCCGAGGATGGCATTGACTGACACGTTAGGCTGCAGGCTTTAAAGAAGAGCAATTGGTAAATTAGTTTTGCCAACATGCGAATTATATAGTATAATTTGGAAATGTCAAAAATGCAAATAAGGCTTGAAAGTGAAGATGAATATAGCTACAAAACAGATCCAGGCGCCGTTATTACATCGACTAACCGATCATGCACCGGAAAATAGTATTGATGCCGAGAGTGGTCGTTATGTCAATTTTGCCGATTTACAAACTGATATTAAACAAAATTTGGAACAGATTTTAAATGCGCGCTTATCTTATTTTGGAGTAGAGCACGCATTATCTGAAATTAAGCAATCCGTTTTAAATTATGGTATACCCGATTTTACGCGACAATATTCGCACTTCAAAAAGCATCAAAAAGAATTATGCCAAAATATTCAGGATGCGATCATTTGTTTCGAACCGCGTTTACAACAAGTAAAAGTTGGTTTGGTTGATAGCCAAGATAAAAATTCACGAATTTTAACCATTCGCATTAGCGGTATGCTATCCATCAAACCTGATTCGCAGGTCACTGTATTTGAGTCAAGTTTGGATATTGTTCGTTATCAATTTACGTTTAAGGATGAGTCATGAACCAAGAACTCGTTAAATTATACAATGAAGAATTATTTGAGCTGCGCAAGCGTGGCCAAGCATTTGCCAATGCTTTTCCCAAAGTTGCAGGGCGTTTAAAACTAGGGCATGGAAATGTTGAAGATCCAATGGTGGGTCGATTAATCGAATCATTTGCGTTCTTAACGGCGCGCGTTCGCCAGGAACTGCATCAGGAGCGTGAAAATTTAAGTGAAAATTTTGTTCAATTACTTTATCCGCATTATTATCTGCCTATTCCGGCCTGTTCCACGGTTAGCTTTGCACCAGCCAGTACGTTAGATCACGCCTATACTTTGCCCGCCAAAACGGTATTGTCAACCTCACTTGCTAATGATGATCCCGTTAATTTTTCAACGGTCTATCCAGTGACCATTTATCCTATTGAAATAACGGCAATAGAATATAGACGTGAAGGCATTCAACACAAACCGGGCTTAGGTAAAAAAGTCGCGCTATCGAGTTTAAGTGTCACCTTATCCACGCTAAATTCAAAACTTAATTTCGCCGAGTTAGGGATGACGAAGCTACGATTTTTTATTAATGGCAGTGATGTCGTATCAGGAAGATTATTTGAATTGCTTCTCGCTCGTACGCAATCGATTGAACTCACGTACGGCGCCGAACAAAAGCCCATTGATCTGGACAAAGATTGTCTTAAATCCGTGGGATTTAGCGCTGAAGAAGGGCTATTACCGTATCCGGAAAATAGTTTTTTGGGATATCGTTATTTAACCGAATTTTTCGCCTATCCCGATAAGTTTTATTATCTTGATCTGGAACAATTGGATACCGTGCTCACTAGCGAAACCAAGCAAACCATTACCCTGAGATTTTATTTCGATGATTTCGCTGCTGAGTTAGTGAAATGGGTTGATGCGAAAACCTTGCTTTTGCATACGACACCCATTATTAATTTATTTGAGCAGTCAGCTGAGCCAATTATCTTTGATCATAGCAAAACCGAATACCCAATTATTACCAACTCGCAAATTGCGCCTGAACATATGGAAGTTTATAGCGTACAAGCACTCAATGTTAGTTCTACTCATTACAATAATAGTATTGATAGCGCGCCTTATTTCGGTCGACGTTTTCATCAAAACAAAGATCATTATTTATATTGGCATGCGCGTCGCCAGCCCTGTGCTCGACTGGACAAACCACATATGGTCGGTGATGAGATGTTTATCAGTATCAGTGATTTTAATTTGCAGGGCATTGAGGAACAACTCTTACTCACACCAAAATGCCTCTGTACCAACCGTGCAGCAGCCGAGCAATTACCCTATGGCGGTGACCAACCAAAGTTAAGTTTTCGAGATCGGGCGCATGAGGCTATCCAGACTGTTTTATGTGTAAAACCGATCACCGAAACGCGGCATCGCCCAACACGCGAGCAACATCGCGCAGAAATTGCGGAACACGTTTATTTAAATAATCTAGGGTTGGGAGAGCAACAGTTTGCCTTGAAAAATTTAAAACAATTATTAGCGTTGTATTCTTTCCCACAACATTTTTCTGATAATTTAATTGAGCACGGTTTAGTGGAGATCAACGTTAAATCGGTGCTGCAACGCCATCCGAGCAAATTACAGCAAGGATTTTGTTATGGTAGCGTGTACCAACTGACGATCGATGAAAGTTATTTTACTGAGCAGCAAGCGTATTTGTTAGGTATGATTTTGTATCAATTCATGTGTGAACTCTGTTCAATTAATCGTACTTTTGAGCTACATCTGCTAAGTCAACAACGAGGAGTTATTGCCAAATGGCCACCACAGATCGGGAAAAAATCGCTCATTTAATGACGATCACGCAACAGGCACCTTACACCGAATTTTTTCAGGTAGTGCGTTTGCTTGCCAGAAATAGTGATAACGGCTATAAAATTTGTTTCAAAAACTCACCGCGCTTGGCGTTTCCGGTAAGCGATGTCAGCAGCTGTCAAATTGATCAGAGCGAAAAGCGGATCACCATTACCACGCAATTTTTAGGATTACTGGGTCAATCCGGTGTAATGCCATTACATTACACCGAGTATTTGCTCGAACGATTGCAGGCTAAAGATAAAACCTTACTCGAATTTTTAGATATTTTCCATGATCAATTATTACATCTGTTTTATGAAGTGGGGTCATTAAGTCATTTTTATCAAGATCTGGAGCGGGGTAGTTCACATCCGATCAAGGAATTATTATTAGCCTTAGCGGGTAACTATAGTAATGAAATTGATGAGCTTCAACTTTATTTTGCCGGAATATTACAGTTGCCCACGCGCAGCATAAACGGTTTACAACAGTTATTAACCTATTATTTTAAGTTGCCCATTCATATCAAAACCCATCAGCCAAAGCAGATCAGGTTAGCCACACACGATGTTACGCATTTAAGCAAGCATGATCAGAATAATCATCTCAGTCGCACGGCATTACTGGGTAAAAAAATATGGGATGTACAAAGTCGTTTTGCTGTGTTGATTGGTCCCATTGATTATCAAACATTTTTAACACTGTTGCCTGGCACTCCATCGTTAGCGCGTCTGGATCAACTGATCAGAGTTTATACTCATAATGAATTGGAACACGACATCCTCATTACAGTCGATGCCCAATCATTGCCTGCTTGTCGATTAAGCCGCGATAAAATATGCAAATTAGCCTGGAATACCCGTTTATCGAGTAAACAGCACTATAAAGAGCCCATCTTGGTTAAATTTTCCGCAAATCGACTAAAGAAATTAAGCCGGCAAACCAGTTAAAATGAAATTATTAATTTTTATATCTTGCCAAACGAATTAAAAAGTAGTATTTTAATTTTTTAATTATGTCGTGAACCCTGGCTAAGCTATGAGTATTCAACAGCACATCAAAAAATTTAATACGGCCGAGATAAGCAGCATTTTGTCTCATCTTGAGTGCCCGGCCGATTTATTAACTGAATTACAAACCGCAGCATCGGATCTCGCTATATTGCAACGCTTAGAGACCGAGCGACTTTATAGTGAAGCGGTGAAATTTCTAGCGCATGGTTTGCCAAAACGCGAGGCCATCTGGTGGGCTTATTTGGTTAGCGAAGCGGCCGAAAAGAACAGTAATGATCCGCAAACACAGCAGGCTTTAAGCACGATCGAGCATTGGACACGCGAACCTAACGAAGCTCGGCGACGTCAGGCGGGTGTGCTGGGTGAAGCACTGCAATATTACACAGCCACCAGTTGGGCAGCGATGGCCGTACTGTGGAGTGGTGGCAGTATTACGCCAGAGGGTCGTCCACCAGTGGAGGCGAGCGATGCAATGTGTGCCAAAGCGGTGAGTAATGCCATTATTATTGGTGTGCATCAGCTAGCCGCAGCATCGTCCGACGAGGTATTTAAACAATTTTTACGTCAAGGTTTGCATATTGGAATGGGAGGGAATGGTAAAATCACCTAATGAATAATAAAAGCATTGCAATTTAAATAATCTGCTCTATAATGGGACCAATATATGAAAGAGCGGAAAACGATGTACACAAAATCACGCATTACCTTTGAATTATTGCCAATCGCTATTAATGCCAATTCGCTATCTGACGATGCTTGGCTGGAAAATAATTCAATCGATCTCCTTGGATCCAACTTTATTGCACCTCAATCGGCAATGCGCGGTAGCACCTATCACGCTGAAACATTGCAATTC
Source organism: Gammaproteobacteria bacterium (assembly GCA_009692385.1). Classification (GTDB taxonomy): domain Bacteria; phylum Pseudomonadota; class Gammaproteobacteria; order JABDGN01; family JABDGN01; genus SHZH01. The sequence goes on from SHZH01000002.1 coordinate 37,072, forward strand.
CATTGTGTAGACAATCGATTTTTACTGACGGCGCGTGAAGGCGAAGTCGAACTATTTTCGGGTGATATGATCCAGCTGGAGAACACTCTGGGTAATACCAGCTATCACGTTAAAATTCAGCAAACAACGATGCCGAGCAACAATATTATTAGCGAAGCGACTTATCCTCTGGCAATGCTGGGATCTGCTGAAGATATTTGGAGTGGCGAAGAGGAACGCATCCCCAGCGCTAAGGTCACTGATCCATTTAGTATGTCACGAGTTAGTATGTCAGGAGCCATTCAGCAACCTATTTCCCGCACAAAACGAGCCGAAGCGACGGTGATTGGGAACCACGATCCACTCGATTTTCTCTATCAAAATAAAACAGCGGCTACTCATTATTTTCCTCACGTTGATCCCAGTGTACCACTAGCGCAACCCTCTGGAATGGGATCAGATCTCCATTTTTTAGATCAGACGCCGATGGATAATTTAGATCACTATTTATCGTTCGATGATGATCGATATTATGACGTTAGGAGTAAGTAAGATGCGAAACCATACTTTACTAAAATTATTGCTGAATATATCGGTAATTATTCTGTTAACTAGCTGTGCTGCCAAAATAAAATTAGAAGGCGATGCCGTTACGTATTTAAATCCCGATATTAACGGTGAAGCAGCACCGGTGGTGATCACCGTTTATCAATTACAAAACGGTTATGCTTTTCAGCAAGCAAATTATGCTGCTCTGATGTCGAATGCTGCACAGGTCTTGGGTGGCGATCTGATTGATAAAACTTCATTTGAAGTGCAACCCGGAGCTAACTTTAATATAAAAGAAAAAATCTTTTCGAACACTAAATTCATCGGGATTTTAGCAGCTTATCGCGATCCGAATACGGTGAGCTGGCACAAAGTAGTGCCATTAGATAAACCGGGTAGTAGCATTTCACTTCACGTAGCACTCGAATCCGAAGGGATCAGTGTCGATCAAAATTAAGGTATAGGTGTAGCATGATGGATCAAAAAGTGATTTGGTATGAAGGAATGGCCTTAGAGCCGCAACATTTTCAGCAACAAACACGTTATATCGAAGCATTAGTTCAAAGAAAATTAGATGTGCTCGATCATCATCTCTGGGGATTCACCGAACTTACGGTAGATACCGATTTATTTGCAATGGGTAAATTAGGTATTGCGAGCGCCAAAGGGATCTTTCCAGATGGTACTATTTTCAATATGCCGGCCAGTGATGATGTGCCCATTCCGCTTGCTGTTCCAGAAGGCCTAACGAACACAATTCTCTATTTAGCACTACCCATCAATCACGCCAGTGTTGCAGATGCGGGTGACGAAAATAGTGAGCAACTGTTTCGCTATCGAACGGTACATCGTCGCATTCGCGATAATATTGCCGATAGCGGTGAAGAAACTGATCTTTCTGTGGGATCACTCGCGTGCCGAATTTTGACCGAACAGGATGATCGGGACGGGTATTTATGTTTGCCGATGCTACGCATTAAAGAAGTTCGCAGTAATCAACAGATTAAATTGGATAAAGCCTTTATTCCCGTATGGCTGAACATGCATCAATCAGCACCACTCGTGAAATTTTTGGAAGAAGTCAGCACACTACTAACACAACGTGCCGAAATGCTATCAAATCGATTTTCTGATACGCAACAAGCCGATGTCATGAATATGGTTGATTTGCTATTGCTACAATTATCCAATAAATACGAAGCTATTTTTGGTGCGTTGACGCAGGCCCCCACTTTTCATCCACGTTATTTCCACACGCTTCTGGTTGAAATGTTGGCGGAAATGGCGACGTACACGAATGATCGGCGTCGTCCGGTCGCGTTAGGAAATTATCAGCATGATAATTTGTATGAAACATTTAAACCGGTTATTCAGGCCGCACGTAAATCGCTGAGTGTTGTGCTTGAGCAAAATGCGGTGGGTATTGCGTTGCTGGAACAAGGACATGGTTTATGGTTTGGCGTAGTTGATGATCACAGCTTATTTAAAACCTGTTCGTTTGTACTGGCAGTGTATGCCGATCTACCATTGGAAACAATTAGAACGTCATTTCCAGCGCAAATTAAAGTAGCCCCTGTGGAGCAAATTCGTGCCCTGGTTTCACGTTCATTACCGGGAATTGCGGTACATGCGCTGGCGATTGCGCCGCGACAAATTCCACATCACCCTAATTTTTGTTATTTTGCGATCAATAATCAAGGCGAATTATGGGAAGCATTGAGTCATTCCGCCAACATTGCACTGCATATTTCCGGAGATTTACCGGCCTTAAAATTAGAATTATGGGCGATTAAGGGATAACATATGTTAGACATAGCAAATAATTCAAATAGACTGCTGACTTCATCAGCCAATGAAGTGAGCAATGCGTTAGCCAGTGAATTAATTAGCGCTAATAATCAATTAGTCCGCATTGTGACACCGCTTATTACGCTCATCACGCAAATTCGCCATGCGGTGTCGCATCCCAACGTTGCGATGTTGCGTGCTCAAGTGATTGAAGAAATTAAAACCATCGAGCACAAGCTGGCTGCAGTGCATTACCCATTGCGCACCATCATTGCCACACGTTATTGCTTATGTGCGGCAATTGATGAATCGATCTTAAGTCAAGATTGGGGTACACAAAGCGTTTGGATTGCTAATAGTCTTTTGAATATGTTTCAAAAAGAAACCTGGGGTGGTGAACGCTTTTACGTTATTTTAGAAGATGCTTTACGTGATGCACGCAATAATATTGATTTTATTGAATTCATTTATTTTTTACTGAGTCTTGGCTTTGAAGGTCGCTATTATGGCGATGAATTTCGGGGTATGCGCGAAGAGATCCGCAATCGTATTTTTTACCACATTCGTCATGCTCGCATGAAACCCGAGCGCAACTTATCACGTCATGCGAAAAATAGCGAAGCTCCTGCTAATCAGCAGCAGCGTAAAATAATTCTTAAGCGAATGTGGATCGCGAGCAGTTTGGTCATTGTCATCTTAGCCATTTTTTATAATAGCCGAGTTTATCATCTGGCATCGCCTACGATGAAACAATTAAATCAGATGGCAACAGTTGCACCCAATGTTATTTTTGGGCAAGTCATTGAACGACCTATCGTACTTCGCGATGACGACGGAGGTGAGCAATGAAATGGTGGAAAGCACTTTTAAAATTCGTTAAAGGCGAGCATAAAGTAAAACTAATTTTTGCCATTCTCGCTTTATTGATTATATGGTTAGCGTTACCGTTTGTGTCGCTCAATGCACTGCATCCGTTTGCCAGTATGAGTGTGCGTATAATATTAACCGCCATTATTTTTCTAGGCGTGTGCTTATGGTATGCAATTTTATTTGCCCAAAAACATCAGTGGAAATCATTTGCCATGGTTAAAGAATCCGCGTTAAAAACAGGGAGTTATTTACGCAAGTCAGTGCAAACCAGTTGGCAATATAGCAAAGAATATTATTTTGATGTACACGATAAAATTAAAAGCGATCGAAAACATCGCCGTTTAAAACGATTGCCTTGGTATTTAATTTTAGGCGCCCCTAATTCTGGCAAGCGTAGCTTTGTGCAGCAATCAGGTTTGTCTTTCCAACGTCCGGAACATATTGGTGCTGAAGCGCTAAATTACATTGAACAATTTCCTGACTTTGAGTGGTGGTTTACGCAACAAGGTATCCTGGTCGATGTAATGACGTCCGACACCGAGAAAGATGCCACAGCCTGGAAGCAATTTATAAAGTTACTCAAACGTGAGCGTAAAAACAGACCCTTTAATGGCGTTATCCTAACACTTAACTTGCCACAATTATTATTGCAAAGCAATAAAGAACGGCAAGAGTTTGTGCAACGCCTCGCTATGTATATTCGCGATATTTACAGCCAATTTAAAGCCTACGTACCCATTTACCTCCTCTTCAATCAGTGTGATTTAGTAGAAGGTTTCATCGAGTTTTTTGAAAATCTGAGCAAAGAGGAAATTAATCAGGTGTGGGGTATGACGCTGCCGCTTCAAGGATGCAATGATCTGCAGAAAGTATTGGCTTTTTTCAATCAAGAATATACCACGTTAATTACCCAACTACGCAATCGTGTGATGTGGTCATTTGATAGTGAAAAAACGATGCGAGGGCGTGAGTTGATCCATGCTTTCCCACAACAAATGCTCTTATTTAGAAAGCCCATCGAAAATTTAATTGCCGAAATTTTTGGCGCTACGCGTTATCAACGCGCAGTCCAGTTGCGTGGACTGTATTTTATGAGTTGCGCTCAGGGAAATGGCGCGTCACATGATTTTTTACTGCATGCGATGAGCAAAAAATTTCAGTTAGTCCGCCCCCATTTTCAGCGATTGCAACGTGTTGGTGAAGCCTATTTTGTGCGTTCACTATTTTTTGAATCGTTATTACCCGAAGCTAATTTGCTCGGTGATAGCGAGCGTCGTAAAAAAGTCCGGCACTTTATGTATCGAGCGCTGTTAATTGGCTGTCCCTTACTCGTACTGACATTAGGCATTGGTATGCATGAAGGCTACGTGGCGAATGAACATAATTTGTCGGTCGTGCAACAATATATTGAACAGTACAATACTAACTTAAGCAAAATTAGTCACGGCAACCCCTCGTTAATCGATACCTTACCCGCCTTGCAATCGTTACAACATGCTAAAGCTCTGTATACACGAAATGAGTCCGTGAGTTTACATTTTCTTTGGGCATCGCATTCTATAAAAAATACTATTGCGGATGCGGAGCAACGCGCCTTGCAGTCACTGTTTTTGCCACGCATTGCAGCGCAGTTAGAAACTGATTTAAAACAAAACATCAGTGATCAAAATGTATTATATGCCGATCTAAAAGCGTATTTAGTATTTAGTGCTGATACCAACACGCAACAAGATGCGCTTAAAGCACCGTTAGAATATCAGTGGGAACGCGATTACCTTCATCAGCCTCATCTGCAAATAGAATTGAAAAATTTCCTTGATCAGGCCCTACATAATTCAGTTGATAAATTATCACTGGATGAAACCTTAATTGGCCGTATTCGCCGCCAATTATCACAAGTTGATCCGGCACAGCGCGCTTATGGTTTATTAAGCATGCGTGCCACGGTGATCAATGCGCTGGATCTCGATATTCCCGTTGTTGCAGGCAACCAATTTCCCCAGGTTTTTGTGACTGATGATGATCTATCAACTATTCCATCTTTATATACAAAAGCCGCGTATACAAATGTATTCCGGAAACAATATCAGGGTATCGCTGAGGAAGTTGCGGAAGATAACCGCGCGATTGGTCTAAGCAATGCGACCAACGCGAAAGGTGACCGGGGTAGTTTAGCGATCAGCTTGCAGACGACTTACAATCAACGTTATATCGAAAATTGGAATAATGCTTTGACGAGTATTTCGGTTAAATCTTTCACGAGCCTAGATCAACTCGTCAATGCATTAGATATTCTCACCAGCAATGATTCACCGATGGCACGTTTGTTAAACAGTGTTTATGACAATACCTCAGACGTTGAGAATGATCAGGTGGTCGTTGCTGATTATTTCAAAAAACTCAATAACTATAGTGGTAATGCAGGGTGGGGTACAAATTGGCGTGATACGATAAAGGTACTCAAACAATTACATGACTATCTCGTTACTTTGCAAGCGGCGCCCGATCAAGATCAAGCAAGTTTTGATGCCGCCAAAGCGGTTATTCAAGGAAAAGCCAAAAATCCGTTGAAGCAGTTAACGGAGATTGCGAATAATGCACCGGAACCCGTAAAACGCTGGTTAACCAGTCTTGCTGATGATTCGTGGAAAATTATTCTCATCGGCGCACATAACAAAATGAATGCAGCGTGGAATAGCCAAATTACACCCACGTATAACAATGGCATGCGGGATCGCTTTCCACTGAATACCACAGCTCAATCAAGTGTGAGCATGGAGGCTTTCAATTCCTTGTTCGGCTATGGTGGTGCGCTGGATAAATATTTCAACGATTATATCAAACCGTTTATTAATACTGATAATGAAACGTGGCAATTATATAATCAACAAGGATTAACGATCGAAATTCCTACCAATTATATTCTCACCTTCCAACGGACACAAACGATCCGCGAAGAATTTTTCCCCAATGGTGCTAATCAAGCACAGCTGAATTTAACGATCAAACCCCTAATTTTGGATAGACAAGCAACCAGTATTCAATTAGTTATTGGCGCACAAACGATTGAATACAGTCATGGCCCGCAAAATGAAACTAGCATTACCTGGCCGCTACCCTTTAGTACTCAAGATTCGTCCGTGGTACTGACCACATTCTCTGGCGATCAGTATAGCCATAGTGCCGAAGGTCCGTGGTCATTATTCCGAATTTTCCATTACGGTGTGTTCAAAGCAAAAGGTGATACGGGAAATTATCAATTTGATTTGGGTTTTAACAAACACAATGCCAGTTTTTTAATTAGCGGTCCCAGTAATGTGAATGTGTTCACCTTAAAAGATTTAATTGGCTACTCATTGCCAGCAACGATTGCGCCCACTTTTGCGGGACATAAGGAGAAAAAATAACATGATTGATGCAAATTTAGTAGAACGTTGTATCACACCAATTTCGGCAGCGTATCCAGTAGGAATTGATCTGCGTACTGATACTGCGATGCATTCACGGTATTATCAAATAAAAGATCGACGCAATGCGGCGCGTGATCTAGAGCGACGTCAAGCACAAGGTGAAAATACCGATGAGCGTGCTGACTGGAATACCATCGCCCAATTATGTGCCGAAACCTTAACCGATACTGCAAAAGATCTGGAAGTGGCGAGTTGGTTAGTCGAGTCGTTGGTTCGCTTGGAAGGTGTATCTGGTTTTGTGACGGGTTTTACCATTTTATCGGGTTTACTAGAAAGATATTGGGAAACCATTTATCCGCTTGCTGATGAAGAGGGCAATGAAATTCGTCTCGCGTCACTGTTTAGTCTCAATGGTCTTGAATATGAAGGTACCTTAGTGCGTCCTATTTATCACATTCCGATCACACAAGGTAGCAGCATCGGGCCCTTTGCTTTATGGCAATATCAGCAAGCCCTTGAGAATAGCAAATTAACCAATGCTGCTGTCATCGAGCGTCGCCAGGCGCAGGGAAGTATTTTCATTAACGCCATCCAGATCGCCATCAACGAATCTGCCACCGAATTTTATCAACAACTGCAACACGATCTGCAAACAGCAAAACAGATCTTTACGCGCTATAACACGATCTTGGCAGAAAAATGCGGCCAGGAAGCATCACCACAAGCAAGAATTAGCGCCGCACTTGATGATTTTTCGGATCACTTACGGTTCATTCTGAAAGATTCTATCCATCAAAATCAGTTAACCGAGCCGTTATCGCCCAGCACTCATGCAAAGCAGGATCACAACCTAGCATCGGCCACCTTAGCGGTAATACCCGGTAGCAACAGCATCGGCTTGGCAACATGGAGTGGAGAATTAACTAATCGCGAACAGGCATTGCAGCTGCTTGGCGTGGTCGCCAATTATTTTCGTCAAACTGAGCCGCAATCAGCCTTGCCTTATGTGCTTGAACGGGCGCAGCAGTTAGGGCGCTTATCCTTTCCCGAGTTACTCAAAGAATTAGTGAATGATGACGGCGCGCGCGCAGCAGCCTATAAATTGATGGGGGTCACAATGGCTAACGGAACTTAACTTAAACATTAAAAATACATTTCTTTTTTATGAAAAAAGAAATATACTAATCAAAACGAGGAGATAAATATATGAGTAGCATCACTGAAAAGTTAGAAAAAGTTAGAAAACCACGGGTTCATATCAAATATGAAGTTGAAGTTGGCGATAGTATCGTGCAAAAAGAATTGCCCTTTGTGGTGGGCGCCTTAGGGGATTATGCGGGTAACGCGCCGGGGGAATCGCTAAAACCGCTTAAAGAGCGCAAATTCATTAATATCGATCAAGATAATTTTGATGAGGTGCTGGCGAAACAAAAACCAGGCTTGTCTTATCGCGTTAACAATGAATTATCGGCCAACGACTCCGAGCTAAAAATTGATCTGCAATTTAGTTCAATGGCGGATTTCGAGCCGGAAAATGTGATTGCGCAGATCCCTGCCTTAAAAGCATTAAAAGATAAGCGTGATAAATTACGTGATTTATTGAGTAAAGCCGACAACTCGAGTGAACTCGAAAGTGTACTCGAAGCAATCTTGCAAGACGCGGAAAAAATTCAATCGATCCGCACCGAACTAAATACAGCAGAGTAGGAGATATAACATGGCACAAAAAGCAGCAATTAAAAATCAGGACACCACATTACAAACCTCATTATTAGAGCAGGCCATTGGTGCCACCAAACAAACGGAACGTTCACGCGCCCAAGAGCTGATCACCGCCTTGGTGGATGAATGCTTAGCCGGTACAGTTACGTGGAATAAAAGCTTGGTCACCACGATCGAACAAGCGATCATGCGGTTAGATCAAAATTTATCAAAACAATTGGCGACTGTGATGCACAATGAGTCGTTCAAGCAATTAGAAGGTTCATGGCGTGGTTTAGATTATTTGGTAAAAAATACTTCTACTAGCGGCACTATGCGTATTCGAATGTTGCAAGCGAGCAAACGTGAGCTGTATAAAGAAATGGATAAAGCACCGGATTATGATCAAAGTGTGTTATTCAAGCAAATTTACGACAGTGAGTTTGGTATGGCCGGTGGTGAACCGTATGGCTTACTCATTGGCGATTATCAATTTACCAATAGTAATGAAGACATGGAATTAATTCGCAAAGTATCTAACGTTGCTGCTGCGGCATTTTGTCCCTTTGTCACTGCGGCGGATTCCAGTTTACTTGGCTTAAACAGCTGGAATGAATTGTCTAATCCGCGTGATTTAGAAAAAGTGCATACCAGCCAGGAATTTGCAAAATGGCGTGGCTTTCGTGAAACCGAAGATTCTCGCTTTGTCACCATGGCAATGCCACGCGTGTTAGCGCGCTTACCGTATGGTGCTGCAACGCGTCCAGCAGAAACCTTTAATTATGAAGAAACACCCACGCAAGATAAAACCACGGAGAAAATGCCCCATGATGATTATTGCTGGATGAACGCCGCCTATGTATTAGGGCAACGTATCACCAATGCCATGACCAAATATAATTGGGCAACGGCGATCCGTGGCGCAGAAGGCGGCGGTAAAGTTGAAAACTTGCCATTACATACTTTCACGTCTGATGAAGGCGATATCGATGCGCAATGTCCAACTGAAATTGGCATCACCGATCGGCGTGAAGCAGAGTTAAGCAAACTCGGATTTTTGCCCTTGTGTCACTATAAAAACACGGATTATGCGGTATTTTTTGGCGCACAAACCGCTCAGAAACCGAAAAAATACGATACATCAGATGCCAGCGCTAATGCAGAAATTTCAGCACGCTTACCTTATATTTTAGCGACATCGCGTTTTGCGCATTATCTCAAAGTAATGGCGCGCGACAAAATTGGTTCGTTTATGGAAGTCTCTGACTGTGAAACGTGGCTTAACAAATGGATTGCACAATACGTTAACGCCAACACCGCAGCCAATCATGAACTCAAGGCTAAGTATCCCTTGGCAGCAGCACGCGTTGAAGTGAAAGAAGTAGCAGGTAAACCCGGCTCCTATAATGCCGTGGCTTATCTACGTCCCTGGTTGCAGTTTGAAGAGTTGACAGCGTCAATGCGTTTGGTGGCACAAATTCCGCAGTTGAAAAAATAGGCGTGTATGAAAACAACATTTTCACAAGACAATCGTTTATTACAATTAGTAGGACCTGATCAGGATGCCCGACTAACCTTAGTTGGTTTTTCGGGTTCCGAAAGTTTGTCGACTGATTTTGAATTTACACTGGATTGTGTATCCGACGTTCAAGATATTGCCGCAGCAGAGTGGCAGGGTAAAGCGGCAACGGTTATCGTGCGCTTGCCAGATCAAGGCGAACGATTTTTTAATGGTGTGGTGAAGCAATTTTTACCTGGCAATGCGGACTATCAAGGACATTACTCTTATCGGTTGATACTAGCGCCGTGGTTCTCGGCGTTAGCATTAACACAAAATTGCCGCATATTTCAGCAAAAAACGGTCGTGCAAATTGTGCAGATACTTTGTCAAGAATTTAATTTTGTCGATTTGGATGTGAGTCAATTAGGTAATGACTATACACCGCTGAATTATTGTGTGCAATATAACGAAACCACACACCAATTTTGCCATCGTATATTAGCTGAGCAAGCAATTTTTTACACGTATCAGCATGAACGCGACCGACACGTATTAACGTTGTTAGACTCTGCCAGTCCTATTACGGCCAACAGCCCAACCTATACACTGGATGCGACGACGCAATTACCCTTGATCGATCACTGGCAGCATAACACCACAGCAGAACAGCAAGCCGAGCACATGGGTCATAGCAATTTAGTGAGTTTGTCGCCAAATCAGTATTTTACATTAAGCAATCAGCAAACGTCATTAGGTGATTTTTACATCACACGCATTCAGCATGAAGCGCATGATAATACACATCGCCAACAACGCGATACCGACACTGCGCAACACTACTCTAATCAGCTTAGCGCGTGTAGTGCCGAACAGACGTTTACTCCAATCCAGCTTCTTTGTCCGGAGCTAACAGGACCGCAATCTGCTATCGTAGTCGGCCCTGCCGGACAAAAAATCTATACCGATGAATTTGGACGGATCAAAGTCCAATTTATGTGGGATAGAGTGGGGAAACAAGACGAACAAAGTTCGTGTTGGCTTCCGGTTACGCAATGGCAAGTGGGTGATGAATTTGGTACGCAGTTTATGCCCCGCATTGGAGATGAAGTCATTGTTGATTTTATCGATGGCGATATGGAACAGCCCATTGTCATCGGTAGTGCTTATCATGCAGAGCATCCACCGATATTTGCTAGCGATGATCCAAGTAGCGT
>SHZH01000056.1 GCA_009692385.1 Gammaproteobacteria bacterium
AGTATAGACGAAGATATTTAAATTGTATTGTTTTTTTGTTATACTCCAGCGCCTTACATAATAATCTACAGGAGCTTCGCCATGGCTGTTCAACGCACATTATCAATTATCAAACCCGACGCGGTCGCAAAAAATGTGATCGGCGAAATAGTCACACGTTTTGAAAAGGCGGGCTTACGGATTGCCGGTTCAAAAATGAAATTTTTAAGCCAGCATGAAGCTGAAGGCTTCTATGCAGTGCATAAAGAGCGTGGTTTTTTTAAAGACTTAGTGGCTTTTATGGTTTCCGGTCCCGTCATCATTCAAGTGTTAGAAGGCCCTAATGCGGTCACGAAAAATCGTGAATTAATGGGCGCGACGGATCCTAAAGAGGCTGCGCCAGGCACCATTCGCGCTGATTTTGCCGATAGTATTGATGCCAACTCCGTACATGGCTCCGATAGTATTGAAACCGCCAAAGAAGAGATCGCCTTTTTTTTCGCTCAAGATGAGATATTCTGATAGAATTGATGCATCGTATCAATTTAATGAGGGGCAAGGGATGCGCAAGTTAGTTTACAGTATCGCTCTATTGTTCTGTCTCGCCTTAGCCGCATGCAGTTCCCAACAAGATACGCAAAATTCTGGCACTGATAATCCAGAAGCCTCGCAGATCAACGTTCGTTTAGGGTTGGGATATTTACAGCAAGAAAATTATCCGCGTGCTAAAGAAAAATTATTATTAGCCGCCCAACAAAATGCGAGTCAGCAATCTTATGGTGCCTTGGCTTATTATTATGAACGTACCAAAGATAATAAATTAGCAGCGGATTACTATCAAAAAGCCATTGCTTTAAATGTTAAAAATGGCGCGCCGCATAATAATTATGGCGCTTATTTATGTCGTAATGGTGACTACGCCACGGCGGAACAACAATTTCAATTAGCCGTAAATGATCCTAAATACATTAATTCGGCGACTGCCTATGAAAATGCTGGTTTATGCGCATTATTGATCCCTGATAAAACTAAGGCTGAAATGTATTTAAAAAAAGCGATCCAGCAGAATCCACGATTACCTAAATCTTTATATGAGCTAGCACAACTGAGCGATGAGCAACAAAATCATTCACAAGCCAAGCTTTATTTAGATCAATATTCAAAACTCAAAGCAGCTAAGATCAAAGGAAGTAATTATGCCCAATGAAGAAATACATGAAGTTTTACCAACGTTTGGTGAAACACTAAAAAAAGCACGGGTGAAAGCCGGATTGTCAGTGGCTGATGTTGCGGCTAAATTACATTTAGCCGTCAAATATGTCGATGGCATTGAAGCCGATGATTTATCGACCTTGCCACAAAGTTTAGTTTTTAAACGCGGTTATATTCGTAGTTATGCACGACTTCTTAAAATGCCTGATGAATATATTCAAAAATTACTCCATGCTCAAGGCTTGATCGAAGTGCCGCTGATTAAAAAAGTTGAACCAATCATTGAAAAACGCCAAGTAACCGTGCGTGATAAACGGGTGCGTTGGGTTACCTATGCCATTGTTTTATTATTTGTAGTGTTATTAATTAGTTGGTGGCGTTCGCAAATGAGCTTACACCACGAACCCGACATAAAAGCACCGGTCATGAATGAACCCGTTGCACCGGTAGTAGCGCCGGTAAAAGAAGTTGTAAAGCCTCTGGTCGTGGAACAGGCTAAAAAAGAAGTAGCTCAAAATAATTCTGAGAGCATCCTGGTCAAGACACATGAAGCCAAAGTTGCAGAATCGAAGGCGACAGTAGTACCACTACAACCCACAAAACCCGCTGAAAATTTAATAGAAACTAAATCCACTACTAAGGACACACCAAAACATAATACGCAGAAGCGTACTGATGTAGCAAACAATTTGAATTTTGATTCTGACGGTTAAAACTATGTCTGAAAGTAAAATCCAAGCCATTCGTGGCATGAAAGATATCCTGCCAGAAGAAATGGTGTACTGGCATTTCGTTGAAGAAAACTTTCAGAAATTAGTTTCCAGCTATGGCTATCAAGAAATTCGTACACCGTTGGTTGAAAGTACTTCATTATTTATTCGTTCGATTGGCGCTGCTACCGATATTGTCGAAAAAGAAACCTATACCTTTGCCGATCGTAATGGTGACTCCTTAACCCTACGTCCGGAAGCTACCGCAGGTACCGTGCGTGCCGGTATCGAGCATAGTTTGTTTTACAACCAGATCCAACGTCTCTGGTATGGCGGTGCAATTTTTCGTCATGAGCGTCCACAAAAAGGTCGTTATCGTCAGTTTTATCAACTCGGTGTTGAGGCCTTTGGCATGCCCGGTCCTGATATTGATATTGAACTGTTATTATTAACGTGGCGTTGGTGGCAACAATTAGGCATCGCTCAAGAATTAACATTGCAACTGAATACCCTGGGCTTAGCCAGCGAACGATTGGCGTATCGCCAAGTACTCACGGATTATCTCCGGGCACATTATGCGCAACTCGATGCAGATAGTCAGCGACGCTTAGAAAAAAATCCATTGCGTATTCTCGATAGCAAAAATCCAGAATTACAATCATTATTAGCAGGCGCACCGAGTATTTATGATCAGTTGGGTCTCGACTCACGCAATCATTTCGAACAGATCTGTGCCGCGTTAAAGCAGGCTAATATTCCGTACCAGATCAATCCTAAATTAGTACGTGGCTTAGATTATTATTGTCATACCGTATTTGAATGGGTTAGCGCCTCACTAGGCGCGCAGGGTACCGTGTGTGCGGGTGGGCGTTACGATGGCCTCGTAGAGCAGCTGGGTGGTGGCGCAGTGCCAGCCGTGGGCTTTGCCATGGGAATAGAACGACTCATCTTATTATTACAACAATATCAGCAGAAAACAGCTAAAAAACCCGAAATTTATATTATGAGTACATCCGCGAAGAGACAGCAAGCCTTATTACTAGGTGAGCAAATTAGAACGGCATTTCCTCAATTAGAGATCCTTACTCACTGTGGTGCGGGCAATTTAAAGAACCAATTGCGACGTGCTGATAAATTATCTGCCCAAATAGCACTTATTTTAGATGAAGAGTTAAGCAATTCTGATCAAGTTGTTATAAAATACCTGCAACGTGATCTACCCCAAGAAACGGTTGATGCGACCAAGGTGGACAAACACTTGCGACAAATTTTTGAATAAGGCTTAAATTCAATGGAACAAAATCAAACTAAAATCGAAACGCAACACTTCAAATTTTTCTGGCAGAAATATGGTAATGCGATCAGCAGTATTATTCTCGTTGTGCTATTGATCATGGTTGGCTGGCAATATTGGCAACGTCGTGAAGTGAAACTTACGACGCAAGCCTCAGCGGTTTATGAAAGTTTACTCGTGAGTTATGCCAATAAAAATGATCCACAAACACAAGCCCTTGCCAATCAAATTATCGATGATTATAGTCGTACCCCGTATGCCACGATGGCCGCTTTTTTATTAGCGAAACAAGCCGTGGAACAAAATCAATTAACGGTGGCGATTGATAAACTACAATGGGTAGTTAAACATACGAACGATCCTTCATTTAAAGCAATTGCCCAAATTCGATGGGCACGCGTGTTGCTGGCTGATCAGAAAATTACCCAAGCGTTGGATGTCGCAAATGCCGTCGATGCGAAAGAATTTCTAGCTGAAGCGGATGCAATAAAAGGTGATAGTTATGTAGCGCTCAAGCAATTTCCGCAAGCTAAAGCGGCCTATCAGCAAGCATTAGCGATCATGCCGAAAGAGTCGGCGTTATATTCGTACGTAGAGATGAAACTAAATAATGTTTAAACCCTCGTCATTCCTATTTGTAGGGGCATCTTGCGCATGCCCTTGCGGCGGTTGGGCGGGAGGAAAGGGCACGCGCAACGTGCCCCTACAGGAGAAATACAAATGACCTTTTTGTTACGCCTTAGTTTTATATCAATTATTATTTTATTTTTAACTGCGTGCTCTTCGGATAATCTAGAAAAGCCTGCACCTTTAGTTGAATTTACACCCACGATCACTGTCGAAAAAGTGTGGTCACGCAGTGTTGGTGGCTCCAGTGATGACTATCTCAATTTACAAATTGCGCATGATGCACAGCATTTATATACCGTAAGTGCGAATGGGGTAGTGAGTGCATTTGCTGCGCAAACAGGCGAACAACTGTGGCGTACTAAATTAGAGATGCAGATCAGTGGCGGTCCAGCGGCTGGCGACGGTTTGCTGGTGGTGGGCAGTGATCACGGAATTATTGTGGCATTAAATACCGCGACGGGCCAACGAGTCTGGGAAGAAAATATTGCGAGTCAATCACTCGGCGCTGCCGCCATTGGTGAGCAGTATGTTGTGATCAAAACGATTGATGACCAAGTTATTGCGTTGGATATCAGCAATGGTAAGCAAGTTTGGAATTACGATGGGAATGCGCCAACGTTAATTTTACGTGCCGGCAGCACACCGACTATTATTAATAATAAAGTATTAGTGGGCCTGGCGACCGGTAAATTGGCTTTATTTAATTTACATAATGGTTTGCCCGTTTGGCAATATCCTGTGGCTATTCCACAAGGTAGTTTTCCTGCACAACGTATGGTAGATATTACAGTGAGTCCGGTTGCAAAAAATGGCACGGTCTATGTCGCTAGTTATCAAGGTGATATTGCCGCAGTAGAATTAAGCAACGCGCAAGCCGTATGGAGTCATCATCTTTCTTCCTATACGGGCTTAGTTTTAGGTAATAACTTTTTATTCATAACGGATGCCAATAGCCATGTCTGGTCGTTTCAAGAAAACGATGGCGGTGTCGTATGGCGGCAAACACAATTATCTGCGCGGAGTATTACTGCTCCTGCGATTTTAGATAAATACGTAGTGGTCGGTGATTATGAGGGTTATATTCACTGGATGGCGCAAGATAGCGGAAAATTTGTGGATCGAGTGCGTTTGCACAGTGAAGCGATCCGTACTGCACCGATTGTGATCGGTGATCTATTGTTTGTATTAGATATTGATGGTCATTTAGCAGCGTATAAAATTACCTAACCGTCGTCCCAGCTTTCGCTGGGATGACGGACAAAAAGACTGGAATGACAGAATATTCAAACTAAAGCTATACTAAACTCAAATGTAGGAAAAATTATGTTACCAGTCATTGCTCTTGTCGGTCGCCCCAACGTAGGTAAATCTACTTTATTCAATTGCCTCACTAAATCCCGTGATGCCTTGGTTGCTGATATGCCAGGTGTTACGCGTGATCGCCATTATGGCACCGGCCAAATTGACGATAAACCCTACATTGTGATTGATACCGGTGGTATCGGTGAAAATAAAGATGCCATTGACGAATATATGACGGCACAGTCAATGCAAGCCATGCAGGAAGCGACTGAAATTATTTTTGTGGTTGATGGTCGCACAGGACCCACTAATGCGGATCTCTACATTGCACAACAATTGCGTGAACTAAATAAACCCATATTTGTTGCCGTTAATAAAGTTGATGGTGTTGATGAAGATGTGGTTAGCAGTGATTTTTACAGTCTAGGTTTAGGTACACCACATCCTATAGCCGCGGTGCAAGGTCGTGGTGTGACGCAATTAATTCAAACGGTCGCTATCAATTTTCCAGCGGTTAACGCCGAAGAAAGTGCTACACAGCGGGCTGAAGAGGGTATTAAAATTGCCATTATCGGTAAACCGAATGTGGGCAAATCGACCTTAGTCAATCGGATCTTAGGCGAAGAACGCGTCATCGTATTTGATATGCCAGGCACGACACGCGATAGCATCGAGATCCCACTCGAGCGTTTAGGACAAAAATATACCCTAATTGATACTGCGGGTGTGCGTAAACGCGCCAAAATTACCGATGTGGTCGAAAAATTTTCGGTCGTCAAGGCGCTCCAAGCAATTGAACACGCCAACGTGGTGATCTACGTATTTGATGCCAAAGAAGGTATTACCGATCAAGATTTACACTTGCTCGGCTTTGTGCTTGAAGCAGGGCGTGCTTTAGTCCTCGCGGTTAACAAGTGGGATAATTTAGATCCGGAAATGAAAGACACGGTAAAAGAAGATATTGAACGTCGTTTACGTTTTGTCGACTTTGCTAAGATCCATTTTATTTCTGCCTTACATGGCACCGGTGTCGGTGATTTATTTCGCTCAGTTGATAAAGCCTACGCTGCCGCGATGTATCCTTTAACGACTTCGGTAGTGACCTCTTTGTTATTAGAGGCGACTAAAACTTTTCAACCGCCGCTCGTTTCTAATCGACGCATTAAACTACGGTACGCCAATCCAGGTGGTCACAATCCACCGACCATTGTGATCCATGGTAACCAGGCCGAAGAAACTCCCAATTCGTACAGGCGTTATCTCATCAATTTTTTTCGTAAAGAATTAAAGTTAGTCGGAACGCCACTAAATTTGATCTTTAGAACCAGCACCAATCCTTTTAAGCCAGATAAACCGACGAAATTGTCACCTTTAAAAGAACATGCCAAACGCCAGGAACGCCGCTTTGCTAAGAAAAAGGATAAAGATTAAGGAAGATCTCCATGACCGATGTAAATTACTGGTTACACCTTAATCAAAACAGCGAAACCGGTGGGATCACGCCGCAACTCAGTCGGCAAATTAATTTGCTGGGTACCTTACTAGGTGAAGCAATTGCCGAAAATACCTCGGCTAAAATGTTGGCATTAGTCGAAAAACTTCGCAGTTATAGTAAACAAGCTGAAAAAACACACGATATTCAGCTGTTACAAGAAATTGCGACGATCTTACAAAAACTACCCTTAGATGATATTAACTGGCTATTGCGTACCTATACTTTATTTTTTACCCTAATCAATGAAGCGGAGATCCAAGAAATGATCCGCATTAATCATGAACGAAGCTTAAACGCCAGCTTAGAGCAACCACGCAAACAATCGATTATGGCCGCGGTTAAATTTTTAAAAGAACAAAGTTATTCTTATCAAGATGCTGTAACGTTAGTCAGTAAACTCGACATTCGCTTTACTTTAACAGCCCATCCTACCGAAGCGCGGCGACAAACTGTTTTGCAAAAACAGCGAGAAGTAGGTCAATTACTTAATCAATTAAATCAACCATCTGATTTACAGCAGCAAACTAATATTATTGAACAATTACGGCAACATATAATTATTTTATTATATACCGATAATATTCGCAGCAGTAATTTAACTGTGGCTGATGAAGTACGTAATGGCTTGTATTTTCTTCGAACTACGATCTGGAAAACGGTCCCGAAAATATATCATGATTTGCAATTTGCTTTTCAGCAATATTATCAAAAAGAACTACCCGAGTTAACCGCCTTGATCCGGTACCATACCTGGATTGGTGGCGACTGTGATGGCAATCCTTTTGTGACACCTACCGTGATGCAGCAAACGTTGCAGCGGCATTTAAAAGCCGCGTTGAAAACGTATCGTCCCGCATTAGAAGTATTGCGTGATGAATTAAGTTTATCGGATAAAAAAATTAAAATTTCTGCTGGTCTGCAAAAATCATTAGCTAACGACGCAAAACAAATTAGTCTGGATATGAGCAAAACTAAACATTTTCTGCATGAGCCTTATCGCTTAAAAGTTAGCTATATAATCACCAAGATTGATGCCAAATTGGCGGTGCTTAAAGACAGCGCTACTCCAAAACAACACAAAATGGCTAAACAATATCAAGTAACCGATCTCCAAGATGATTTATTGCTAATTCAAGCGAGTTTGATTAAAAGCGAATTGCCCTATTTGGCAAAAAGTATACTTTTAACTAATCTACTGATCCAGGTAAAAACGTTTGGCTTTCATATGGCAGCCTTAGATATCCGGCAACACAGTGCAACGCATCGTGCCGCGTTAACTGAAATATTTCACAAAACAAAATTATGTGTCAATTATGAAGCACAAGACGAGTCGGCAAAAATGGAGATATTGACTAATCTTTTAACCACAAGTAAAAAGATAGCAGTCAACAAAGTTCATTTGTCAAAAAAAACACAACAAGTCTTGGATGTTTTTAAAGTCATGCGTGAAGCCGCTGCAAAAAGTATAGGCAGCTATATTATTAGCATGACGCATCATTTAAGTGATGTATTGGCGGTGCTAGCACTTGCTAAAATAGGTGGTTTAAAACACATCGATATCGTGCCGTTATTTGAAACGATTGGTGATTTAGCGCATATTCAAGAATTATTAACAGTAATGTATAGCAATGAAGTTTATCAGAAACAATTAGCATCGCGAGGTAATTTTCAAGAGGTTTTGCTGGGTTATTCAGATAGTAATAAAGATGGTGGTTATTGGATGGCCAATTATTTATTACACCAAGCTCAGCATACTATTGGCAAAATCAGTCGAGAATATAAGATTGATTTCCGTATTTTTCATGGTCGCGGTGGCAGTGCCGGTCGTGGTGGTGGTCGAGTGCATAATGCGTTACTCGTGATGCCTAAAGAAAGTCAAAATGGACGGATGCGTGTGACCGAGCAGGGCGAAGTGATCTCGTTTCATTATGGTTTAAATGCGATGACTGAGCGTCATTATGAACAAACATTCTATGCTATGATCTTAGCGAATACAAAACCGTGTGCCACCAATCACGCGACACAGGCGATCCTCAGCCGATCACAAACGGATCTATTGCAGCAGATCGCCGAGCACTCGTATAAAAACTACCGTGATTTAATTCAACATCCTGATTTTTGGGCTTGGTATATTCACGTCACACCAATCGAGTTTATTAGTAAATTACCAATCGCTTCACGTCCTGTGATGCGTAAAGCAGCCAATGAAGTTGATTTTGAAAATTTACGCGCGATCCCCTGGGTGTTTTCGTGGACACAGACGCGCTATAACGTGCCAGGTTGGTTTGGAGTGGGGCAAGCACTAGGAGTATGCATTCTTAAAGAACAGAATGCTTTAAGCGAATTAAAAATGCTGTACAAACAATCACCCTTTTTCCAATGGCTGATTGATAATATCCAGCAAGAAATGGCTAAAACACATTTGCAAATTGCTGAGTTTTATCAGCAATTTCATCCTGAGGTAGTGATCAACCAATTATTACTCAACGACTTTCAGTTGGCGCAAAAATATTTATTATTGATCACCGGCGAAGCCCTATTATTAAATAATAATCGTGTATTACAAAAATCCATTGAATTACGTAATCCTTACACCGATGTGCTAAATTTATTGCAAGTTGAGCTCATGCGTCGTTGGTACCGGAAAAATGCAAATAAAGAAGCATTAAATGCGGCGCTATTGCTAAGTATCAATGGTATTGCAGGGGCAGTGCAGAGCACTGGCTAATTGTTACGATCATAAGCTGAACGGTGAGCTACTATTTATATCTAATCAAATTAGCGTACTATTTGCTTAATAGAGAGGGGTTCCAAGATCTTTAAACGTTATCTTGTAATGGATTTACCAGAAATTTTTGATAAATTACGTCAGAGCGATTATTATAAGATCATGGTATGATGAGCACGGTTCAATAGCTTAAAAAGAGGATGCTATGGTTAAAAAGTTAGTAATATTTGGTGGTTTAGGGATCGTTCTTATTCTGATAGCAGCTTCGATGATTGGTTCGTATAACACGATGGTCACGGCATCGCAAAATGTTGATAGTGAGTGGGCGCAAGTGCAAAACGTGTATCAACGACGTGCTGATCTCATTCCTAATTTAGTAGCGACCGTGAAAGGTTATGCGGCACATGAAAAAGACACATTAACTGCGGTGATCCAAGCACGTGCTGCTGCCGTAGCACAGCCATTAGGTAATGGCGTGCCAAATCAACAAACTTTAAATCAATTTGATAAAAATCAATCAAGCTTAGGCAGTGCCTTGAGTCGCTTGATGGTCGTCGTCGAAAGTTACCCTAATTTGAAAGCGAACCAAAATTTCATGGCGTTGCAATACGAACTAACCGGCACGGAAAATCGCATTGCAGTAGAGCGACAACGTTTTAATGATGCGGTGAAACAATATAATATTTTAATCAAACGCTTTCCGGGTAAATTATCCGCCAGCATTTTTGGCTTTACACCGAAAGCCTATTTCGCCGCGAGTGCTCAAGCACAAACCGCGCCTGAAGTTAAGTTTTAATGTTATACCGTTGCCTAGCGATATTATTTGGCTTAGTGCTATTAATTGGTAGTGCATTTGCACTGTCGATCCCAGCTAAGCCAGGTAATTATATTAACGATTATGCCAGCTTGTTGTCGCCTGATACGGTGCAAAAATTAGATCAACAACTACAGCAAGTTGAAAAGCAAACAACGAATCAAATCGTCGTTGCTATTTTTCCGAGTTTAGAAAATGAAAGTCTCGAAGATTTCACCACGCGCTTAGAAGACCAATGGAAGATTGGCCGCGAAGGTAAAGATAATGGTATTTTAGTCGTGATCTTCGTGAAAGAACACGAAGTGCGGATCGAAGTCGGTTATGGTTTAGAGAGTGTGGTGACGGATGCGCTGGCAGGGCAGATCATTCAAGG
>SHZH01000057.1 GCA_009692385.1 Gammaproteobacteria bacterium
CAGCTTCCCCAATTACCAGAATTGATTTATCAGGCATTGAAGCAATTCAATAAAAAATAGTTTCGATCTAGCACTCCTTAGTGCTATGATCACTCGTCAGCACGTTATCTTAATAATCAGAACAAATAGGATCACTATGCCAGTTCACAAACAGCCTCCCCCTCGACGTATAAAAACGGGAACACGACTCGCTTCGACGGAAAGTTATTTATACAGTCCAAATGTCCTTGCTCATAACAACCCCTTTCATGCGCTTGATTACGACACCAAACAATTACCTGCCTTAGAGGAGATGTTATTAGATCCCAATTTTTCTGACAAAGAGGTGCTAATTCCTGAAATTTTGAAACGTTTAAAAGGCCATGAATTAAGTACTTTGATAACTAAATTACAGAGTTTAGGCACAAATACTTTGCTACAACAAACGTATTTGGTGGCGTTGATCGAGCGAATTAATCGAATGCGTGATGACGTGCTATTTGATCCTGCCGCAGCGCATTGGCGTGTTTTTAACGCTTCTAAAGATGAATCAGCCATTCCTTATCAACCTCATTGCGCTTACTTGGCGCTTAAGCAGCGCCTGCAAAAAAATCCGGCGTTATATCAGAAACTTAAGCCTTCGCCATCTAATGAGATTATGAAATCCATGCAATCAAGTACCAGAACCAATGAAATTTCTCTTACAGAAATAAAAAAAATGGTTCCTGTTCCTGAGATTGTTCAGCACTCTTCGGCTTGTTTCCTTGCGGCAGACATTTCAAATACGCTTTATTGGGTGGCCTGGAACGCTTATTACTACACAATTGGATGGTTCACGTATCCGCTTTATTTGCTCGGAATGGCCACAATAGATCAAGTACGTATTTTCACTATTCGTTGTACCCAATGGTCGCTTACTACCCATCCATTATTAAAACTTCCGATAACGGCAATTGGTTCCGGAACGGCGCTGGTGGGTATTTTAACCGCATTATCTTCTTTTGGCGTCCCCGTTATCCCGGGTGCCGCGTTAGGTAGCACGGGACTGCTGATTGCGGGAGTGGTCAATTTGCTTGCCTCTGCCGATTTAAAAGATAAAAAATTATCACCCATCGTATTGTCAAAAGTATTTATGGTCTGCTGCTTTGCTGCAGCGGCCAGCGCCATGATGGCGCAAGTAGGCATTCAGAAAATATTATTAGAATTTAAATTTGGTAAAACGCCTCCAGCTGATGCAATTTTGGTGGGGAGAGACTACGATGCGGCCTTTTGGAGCGGAATAATTTTGGCGGGATTTAATTTTTTCACCAGCATACGTTCCACCTACGGTGCCTCGGCACGCTATCTTAGCGATTATAGCGATCCATTATCACCGTATAATTTGGCAAAAGGAAAAAGTTTGACGAAAGCCGCGGCAATCTACTTATTTACACTCATCACACTGTCGGTCGCCCTTGTTTATTCAGTGTCCATCACTGAGAAGCTAACCGGTGAAAAATTTGCTCAATCGGTTAAAAGCAGCACTCCGGTGTTAGCGGCAATTTGTGCTACAAATTTGACGACAGCCGCCATTTTTATCAATCGCACCATTGATTGGATCTACGAAATGTTTAATGAGGATCTTAATGGTGATCCCATGAAATGCGGAATTAGTGGCGCTAAAGAATGGATCGCTATGCTGGGTGGCATGTTTATGATTGGCTCATTTTATTTGATCTCCGCATTTGGTAATGCCACAGGAAGTGCTGAAACATTATGGGATAACGATCTTTGGGAAAGATCACTGGGCGGTCTTATGAGCTTAGCAATTTTCCCTTCTGTTTGGCAAACAATTAAAAAAATGGTTCGAACAATTGAGCAGAGTCCATGTTGCGCTGGATCGACCAGCACTCGTAACAGTGACGAAAGAGCTCCGTTACTCATGACAGCCGCTCTCAATGACTCTCTCGCTTAAAACTGATAATACGCGCCGAGTGCATATAAATTTTCGGCTGGGATATTAAATGGCGCACCATTTTTATTATCCGTGTGATACCAATCTAGTACCATGTGTAAGCCACCTAAATTAGCGAAAACATAATCTAATCCAGTCCCGTAAGCGAGTACCGTGGCATTCGCTTTTTGACTCGGAGTACCATCGCCTGTCATGTTTGCTGTGAGCATCGCACCACCGAGTTGTCCGTATAACGCAAAGCCTTCACCTAATGGATATTTACCCGTTACGATCGCATCATAATCATTTGTTTTAATGTTAACGTCAGGAAGCAAGGGATTGTTGGTATATTTTAGTGGGGAAAATAATGTATAGCCAAGATCGAGGGAAAAATAGCGATTAAAATCGTAACCAAAATATGTGCGTCCACCGATGCCCGAATTTTTAGTTTGAAAACTAGACACACTGTCCATTTTCGCTTGGACCATGCCTACATTTAAACCGACATAAAAACCAGATGGATAATATGAATCACGTGCATTCGTGGTTGCAGCGTTGTCGTCCGCATAGGTAATGCCACACATTGCACAGGTTGCTAACATCAAAATCAATAACTTTCTCATATGGTTTTCCTATCGGCTAAATGACATAAAAAAAGCTGTGTTGTTACACAGCTTTTTAGTTTACTAAGGATCAATTATTCAGCAGCAGCTGCTTTTTTTTGTTTCTTAGCTTTTTTATCATGATGTTTGTTAACATGATGTTTTTTAGTGGGTGCAGTTGCTTCAGTTGCTTCAGTTGCAGCAGGCGCAGCAGCGGGAGCGGTTTGTGCTACCGGAGGGGTTGCTGAAGCAGCAGGAGCTGGAGCAGCTTGCGCCATTGCCGTTACACCTAAAGCCAAAGAAGCGCCGAGGGCGAGTAATAGTTTTTTGTTCATAAGTGGACTCCTAATTAGTAATTATAAACCATACGAGAGTGAATATTACCAGTATTTTATTGAAATACAAGGAAAATAAAAAAGCTCACCCAAAAGGTGAAAAAGCGGTAGGCCAGTTTACGGATTAAAATCCATCCTGCGGCGGCAACACAAAATTCATGTACGGGTTATTGATCTTCACAATATCGCCGGTAACGATATCAACGATGAAGGTCGGCCAAAAGAAGATGTCTAAAACAGCGATGGGTTGAAACGTAGTTTGTACGGGCTGGTAGATTGTTTCATAACCCGATTTCTCAACGCGAATAACCACATTGCTATTGAATCCACTGCGTGATGGTAAATAAATATCTAACGGTACGCCCGAAGCGGTAGTTTGTCCTACCAAGGCATCATTTACATAAACATTAGCACCGGGTGGTGCGCTGGTGACATGAACTACACGATTATGATCGCCAAATAAGGTGCCACAGCTATTAAGCAGTAATGTAGAGGCGATGAGAGAAAAAAGTATTGCGATCTTTTTCATAGATATTACTGCCATTGAAATTGATTATGATTTTGTCATGCTTTCATGTAACAAAGCAATCTTTAAGGTCAATGATAGTAAAATATATTTAAAACGAAGAGTTAGTTCAAAGGGAAGGTGGCGTATTCTAGCTCCAAGTGCGACAATCATTTTAACACTCGCTTCATAATTCGATCTTCCCGATTAGATGGAAGCTTCTGTCAACAATTTGTCGATAGTTCAAAACTGAACATGAAGAATTACCACATGAGCAAACTACTTTTCATTCAACCAATCTAAATATTCTTTCGTGCCTTCGGCGACGGTTTTAAATTCACCCTCATAGCCAGCTTCGCGTAAATTAGTGAGATCAGCTTGCGTAAAACTTTGATAGTGACCTTTGAGTTTTTCAGGGAAAGGAATGTATTCGAGTGTGCCTTTTTCATGCCAATCTAATACCGCTTTGGCCACATTTTTAAAGGGTTCGCTGCGACCGGTGCCGCAGTTAAAAATGCCGGAAACTTCGGGATGCTCTAAAAACCATAAATTCACATCTACGACATCGCCGACATAAATAAAATCGCGCCGTTGTTCGCCATCGGTGTAACCATCCGTTCCCGTAAATAATTTTACGACGCCATTTTCTTGGAGTTGATTATTTAAATGAAACGCGACGCTGGCCATGCCGCCCTTATGCGCTTCGCGTGGGCCGTAAACATTAAAATATTTTAAACCGACGATTTGACTGGTGGCTTCGGGTAAAATGCGACGCACATATTGATCAAAGGCAAATTTAGAATAACCATAAACATTGATTGGCCGTTCATTTTCTAGTGATTCAATAAAGGTAATGTTGTTACCATACGTAGCAGCGCTGGAAGCATAAATAAACGGAATTTCTCGTTCGAGACAATAATGCAGTAAATCTTTTGAGTAATCATAATTATTGTGCATCATGAATTTGCCATCCCATTCCGTGGTAGTTGAGCAAGCACCTTGGTGAAAGACAGCTTCCACCGTGTCGGGGAAATCTTCGCCAATGAGAATATGTTCGAGAAATTCGTCTTTGTCCATGTAATCAAGATACTGACAGTCGACTATGTTTTCAAATTTATGACCATCAGTCAGATCGTCGACAATTAGAATATCGGTATAACCTACATCATTTAAGGCTTTGACAATATTACTACCGATAAATCCTGCGCCGCCGGTTACGATGATCATGTGTTAGTTTCTCCGCCGTTAATTTTTTTAATAATATTAGTTGTTGATATGCCTTCTTTGAATTGGAGAATTTTTACTTCGCCACCCTTTTCGAGAACCTGTTTGTGACCGGCAATTTCTTCCACTTTATAATCACCGGCTTTGACTAAAATATTGGGTTCGATGTGATCAATTAATTTTTCCGGTGTATCTTCTGAAAAAGGGACGACCCAATCGACCGCTTTTAACGCACCGAGGACTTGCATACGCTGATCGAGGTGATTGATGGGGCGACTGTTGCCTTTAAGGCGACGCACTGAGGCATCATCATTGACGGCCACAATTAAGCGATTGCCGAGTCGTTTGGCTTCATCTAAATATGAAACATGGCCAGCATGTAAAATATCAAAACAGCCATTGGTCATCACGACCGTTTCACCATGTGCTTTCGCATCTTCGACCAATAATTTAAGCTGATTGCGATCGACAATCGCCGCACCGGCTAACTGTTCCTCGTGTAGAGCACGGCGCAATTCAGGAACGCTGACCGTTGCCGCACCTAATTTGCTAATCGAAATACCAGCAGCAAGATTAGCGACCGTCATCGCTTGTCCCCAATTTTGTCCCGTGGCCATCATGCAGGCCAGCGTGGCGATCACGGTATCACCGGCACCGGTGACATCAAATATTTCTTTGGCTTTAGTTGGAATATGGATCGGCTTTTTATCTTTTTGAATGAGACTCATGCCATTTTCACTACGCGTAATAAGCAAGGCTTGCAGATCATTGAGTTCAATTTGTTCATTCGCTTTAACGACTAAATCGTCGAGATTGTTAATCGGGCCCACTACCGCTTGAAATTCTTTTAGATTGGGTGTTAATAACGTCGCACCGCGATAAGCAGCAAAGGTATCTTGTTTTGGATCGACTAAGATTGGGATGTTAGCTGCATTCGCCGCCGCGATGAGATCGACAGCATGATTTAAAGCGCCTTTATTATAATCAGACAAAATGACGATATCGGTGTTTTTGAGCTGCTTTTTAAAATCAGTGAGTAAGGTGTCGTGAGAAAAGCTGTGTAGTTTTTCTTCAAAATCGACTCGCAGTAATTGCTGATGACGACTTAAAATTCGCAATTTGGTGATCGTCGGTTCTTCTAATGAGTGTTGTAATACACATTTGACACCCGCGATATTCAGGAGCGATTCCAAACGTTCACCATCAAGATCAGTACCGACCATACCCATGATGGTTGACTGCGCTCCTAAGGCTTGAACGTTTAACGCCACGTTACTGGCGCCACCAGGGCGTTCTAGCGCATCACGGACATGCACTATAGGAATAGGAGCCTCAGGAGAAATGCGAGACGTATCGCCATTCCAATAGCGATCCAGCATCAGATCCCCCGCCACTAAAACACGGATCTTCTCAAAAGAAGGAATATGAATATTCATCGGTTAAGTTGATCCCTTAAGTTTGCACCTTTACATTTTGCATAGGCATCTTTCTATTGTAACATACCAATAAGAAAACGACATGAGTGCGTACATTTGGCTGTTGAGCAAGATCTCCATTGGAAAAGGTTATTGGCACTTCGCCATTGGCCAGCGTGGCTGGGGATGGCGATATTGTATACCTTGAGCCATTTACCATTTAGTTGGCAACACACGCTGGGTGCACGTTTGGGTTTGTTAGCGATGCGCATATTGAAATCACGGCGTCGCATTGCCGCGATAAATTTGCAGCTCTGTTTTCCTGAGCTGGATGCCGCTGCCCGCGAGCAATTATTAATCGATAGTTTTAAAATGCTGGGCATCGGCACTTTAATGAGTGGTTTAGCGTGGTGGGGCAGTGAGCGGCGAATTCGTAAATTGATTTGCGAGGTTCGCGGTCTTGAGCATGTGCGGCAAGCACAGGCGCAGGGACGTGGTATTATTTTATTAACGGCACATTTTGTTACGGCGGAAATCGGTGGACGGATCAGTTCACTTTTGTTGCCGATACCATTGAATATCATGCATCGTCGTCAATCCAGTGACGTGGCAGAATATGTGTTACAACAAGCACGACATCGCTATATTAAAGAAGTCATTTTACGCGCGAATGTCCGAAAAATGTTGCGCTGTTTAAAAAGTAACGAAGCTATTTTTTATTTACCCGATCAGAACTTTGAGCAAGAACACAGTATTTTTGTGCCGTTTATGGGGGTTAATACGTTAACCTTATCCGCGACGGCGCGCTTTGCGAAAATGA
This sequence comes from Gammaproteobacteria bacterium, assembly GCA_009692385.1. Classification (GTDB taxonomy): domain Bacteria; phylum Pseudomonadota; class Gammaproteobacteria; order JABDGN01; family JABDGN01; genus SHZH01. The sequence goes on from SHZH01000057.1 coordinate 6,814, forward strand.
ATGATTGCGCCGTGGTACCCGGATTTTGTTTTTTACGTGAGGATGGAAAAGGCATCGATGTGGAATATTTTCCTGCATTAGATAACTACCCAAGTGGTGATGAGGTGACGGATACCACGCGGATCAATCAAATTTTTGAGCAAGTCATTCGCAAGCACCCCGCGCAGTATATGTGGTTGCATCGACGATTTAAGATCAGGCCACCGGGTGAAGCGTCAGTCTATTAAAGAGAGTATTATTAAATAATCTCCCCGCCACTTCGTGGCGACCCTCCTTGTTAGGAGGGATCCAGATCTCCCCTAACAAGGGGAGTGAATTTGCCGCAGAGCGGCAAAGAAGAGGGATTATTAAAAAAGAGATATACAATTATGGCAACATTAAGCGTTACAATCATTACTAAAAACGAAGCAGCGAATATTCGACGCTGTTTAGAATCAGTGCGTTGGGTCGATGAAATTATTATTGTCGACTCTGGTAGTACCGATGATACATTAGCGATCTGCCGTGAGTATACCGATAAAACTTTTAGTACTGATTGGCCCGGTTATGGTATTCAAAAAAATCGTGCCTTATCACACGCGACTAAAGATTGGGTATTATCGTTAGATGCGGATGAAGAAGTCAGTGCCGAATTGAAAATCAAGATCCAGGAAATACTGGGAAGCCTCCACCCTAACCCTCCCGTGGCCTGTCCCCGTCAGGGGAGCAGTAGCACAAGGGAGGGAACTGCACTCTCTAACCCTCCTTCGCTTGCGGGGGAAGGCAGGGTGGGGGTAGCTGCCTACAAAATTTTCAGACCAGTGGTTTTTCTCAATAAAATAATTAAATATGCTACCGGGGCTAGTTTTGATGTTCGCTTATTTAAGCGGGGGTGTGCACGGTTTACTGATGTGAGTGTTCATGAAAAATTAGTTGTAACAGGTTCAGTGGGGAAATTACGTGAACCCATTTATCACTATTCTTTTGGAACCGTTGCAATTATTTTAGAAAAAATGAATAAATATACCACCTTGGTTGCCGCGCAGCGCGCCGAGCGTGGCCAAAAAGGGTCTATTTTTAAAGCGATAACCCATGCACAATGGATGTTCATTAAAGTTTATTTGTTGCAACGTGGTTTTTTAGATGGCAAAGCCGGTTTTATTTTGGCGGTGTCATTTGCTGAAGGCGCGTATTATCGCTACGTTAAATTGTACTGTCTTAATCAAGGATATTAGCATTGCGTATTTTACATTTACTTTCCCAAATTGAAGTGACCGGCGCTGAGATCTATGCGACACAATTAGCGCAATTACAATTAGCCGCAGGTGAGCAAGTGTGGATCATGTCTGATACGTTACATACGCCAACAGAAGCATGCTATATTTCTATCCCTTTACATCAACGTAGTTTTTGGCGGCGTGTCCATAATATTAATAGCGTTCAAAAATTTATTAAAGCACAGCGAATTGATGTGGTACATGCCCATTCACGTGCTGCCAGCTGGGTGGGTTATTTTTCGACCTTGGGCACGAAAATTCCGTTAATTTCGACTATTCATGGTCGACAAAAAGCATCGCTTTCAAAAAAAATTTGGAACATGTATGGGGATCGTGTCATCCCTGTTTGTGAAAATTTGCGTCAACAAATTATCGCACAATTAAAATTAGCGCCGCGTCATGTTCGAGTTATACCTAATGGCCTTGAATTCCAATTTTTGCCAGAACGTATATTGCCAGTGGTACCCATGCTCACGATTGCGGGGCGAACTACCGGACCAAAAGGCCGGATCACCAGCGAAATCATTTTAGAAGTACTCCCTTCTTTGCTAGCCGAACAAACAAATTTGCAGGTTCAATTTTTAGGTGGCGCACTAATTAATTTATCGCCTGCCGCACAGCAACAATTTGCTCAATTGCAGCAACGTTATCCACAACGATTATTTCATTATGGTTTTGTCAGCAATTTGTCAGATTATTTGGCGCGATCAAGCTGCGTAGTTGCAGCGGGGCGGGTGGCCATCGAAGCTTTAGCTTTGAGTGTACCCACGGTTGCGCTGGGTGAAGCACTGTTAGTTGGCTTAGTTGATGAATCAACGTTAAACGCAGCAATAGCGAGTAATTTTGGGGATCTGGGTTGCACCTACAAAGCGACACCCATTAATATTAAACACGTTAAAGAAGCCATTGTAGCCGCGTTACAACAAACAATGACCGCATCAAACATTGTTGAAACTATCCGAGCAACGTATAGTTTAACGACTGTTTTTCAAGCAATTCAATCGGTTTATCAAGGTGCGATATTAGAAAAATGGCATCCGCAACACATTCCCATTTTGATGTATCACAAAGTATTGTTAGCACCAGAAATAACGAAGCATAAAATTTTTGTGACCCAACAGCAATTTGAACAACATATGCAATTCTTAGCAAAACGACACTTTACGCCCATTACTTTTAAAGACTATTTTGGCTATCGAGATGGCAAGAAAAATTTGCAGCAATTTCCTAAAAAACCAATCATTCTGACATTTGATGATGCGTACGTTAATAATTTAGGCAATGCACTCCCCATTTTGAAAAAATATAATTTCAAAGCCGTGCTGTATGCCTTGGGTGATTTACAGATCCAAAATAATCATTGGGATGTCAAACACGGTGAACCTGCGCATCAACTGATGTCACCCGAACAATTAAAAATAATGGTTCAAGCAGGTATTGAAATTGGAGCACATAGTATGACCCACGCCAATTTAGTGAAGTTAGATGAGGCAGCCTGCTGGCAAGAAATTATTGAGTCGAAACAAAACTTAGAGATTTTATTAGGTGAACCCGTGATATCGTTTGCCTACCCCTATGGTAGTTATAATGCTACGGTTAAGCAGTTAACTGAACGTGCCGGGTTTCGTTGTGCGGTAGCGACTGATCGCGGTGGCTTGTATTTAGAGGATGATTTATTTGCTATTTTTCGAGTTAATATCATGCCGCGTGACAAATACTGGGAATTTTGGAAAAAAACAAGAAGTGGGTATCGGGGACGGTATTTTAAGAAGAGGGGTCAATAAGCTCAGAGAGATCTCCTCAAAAAACGCTTATTTTTACTGATCAACAGATCATACTGGCTTCTTGTATGAGATATCCGTGAAGCTAGATCACTCCCCAAAGGGCACGTAATCGTTGCTCTTGGTGCAATAAGTCATTATTGTTCCGTGTTTAATATCAAAAAACCAACGCTGAATTTGCAAGGTATAATATTAGCCACGTTACGTACGACAAACAGAGCACCCGGCTCACACTGTAAAATAAGTGCCGGATCAACCCGCGAGTCGCAGCAAGCCACAAATGCTTTACTAAGGCATTGTGTCCGGCACCCATCGTGGATGCGAAAATGTTAACGACGAAGTTGGATAATTTAGGTAAGATCAAACATAAGCCAGTGAGCACTCATCCTTGGCGACGACACGTAGGTAAAAAAGCGCCTACCACTACTGTGGTCTCGGTTGGTTAATTAAAAATGTAATGTTTCATTTTTTAGGAAAAAGGGACATTGGAATATTGCTCTAACACCTTAATATGCTACAC
>SHZH01000058.1 GCA_009692385.1 Gammaproteobacteria bacterium
TAAGCCATTGTTAAACCATTGTTAAGTAAGTTAAATAAGGTGCAGTGTGTATGTCAGATATTATGTTATTTCGCGGCAACTCCACTCCCAAACTCGCCCAAGATATTGCCACCCAATTAAATATCCCCTTGGGCAAGGCCACTGTCGGTAAATTTAGTGATGGTGAGTTGATGGTTCAGATCAACGAGAATGTGCGCGGTCGCGATGTTTATATCATTCAATCGACCTGCAATCCCACGAATGATAATCTAATGGAATTGATCCTCTTGGCAGATGCCTTGCGTCGCGCTTCGGCAGCCCGCGTCACCGCGTTAATTCCTTATTTCGGCTATGCCCGTCAAGATCGTCGCGTTCGTTCTGCTCGAGTGCCTATTAGCGCTAAAGTGGTGGCCGATATGATTGCGGCTGTGGGTATTAGCCGGGTGATCACCGTGGATCTGCATGCCGATCAAGTTCAAGGTTTCTTTGATATGCCGGTCGACAACGTCTACGCTACCCCTGTTACCTTTGCCGACATTTATCAAAAAGACTTTAAAAACCTGATGATCGTCTCTCCTGATGTCGGCGGTGTAGTACGCGCCCGAGCCATTGCCAAGCGCCTTAATCATGCCGATTTAGCGATCATCGATAAACGTCGCCCCAAAGCGAATGAAGTGGAAGTGATGAATATTATTGGTGATGTCAATGGCCGCGATTGTATTATTGTCGATGATATTGTCGATACCGCTGGCACGCTCTGCATGGCGGTTGCCGCCTTGAAGAAAAGTGGTGCTAAAACCATCACCGCCTACGCGACCCACCCCGTATTATCAGGTCGTGCAATTGAAAATATTAATAATTCGGCACTGGATGAATTGGTGGTGACCGATACTATACCGCTCAGCCCAGAAGCCCAAGCGTGTCCTAAGATCCGCCAACTCAGTCTCGCGGGTTTATTAGCGCAAATCATCATGCGCATGAACGACAAAGGCTCAGTCAGCTCGATTTTTGATTAAATCCTTTTGTAAATCAGCCTCTTCTGGCATATAATGCCCGTCCCCTCAGCTTGGTCGCGAGCAGGGATACTCAAAGTGACAAGCATGAAGAGTATTTAACTTTAATTAACGGAGAACCCTATGTCGTCTAAAAAATTTACCTTAAACGCTACACTCCGTGCTACTAAAGGAAAAGGTGCGAGCCGCCGCCTACGTCGTACAGAGGATTTAATTCCTGCCATTATGTACGGTGCGGGGGAAGCTCCAACCATGATCTCTTTATCGCACGGCGAAATCGAAAAAGCTACGGCCCATGAAGCCTTCTTTTCCAGTATTTTAAATATCAACCTGGCTGGCACACCGCTACAAGCTATCATTAAAGATATGCAACGCCATCCCTTCAAACCCCGCATTTTGCACGCCGATTTTATGCGTATTAACGCTAATGAAAAAATCACGATGCATATTCCATTGCACTTTACGGGCGAACAAGTCGCTCCGGGTGTAAAAGAAGATGGCGGTTTGATCAGCAAACATTTTGTCGAATTAGAAATTAAATGTTTACCTGCTATGCTGCCTGAATACATCGAAGTAGATGTTTCTAACTTGAAACTCGACGAAGGTATTCACTTGAGCCAAATTAAATTACCAAAAGGTGTGGAACTCGCGCATCCGGTGATTGATGAAGATCATGACCAAGTAGTCGTAAATATCTACATGCCACGCGCCGCTGAAGCTGAAGAAACGACAGCGCCCGTTACCGCTGAAGTGGAAACGACTGTTCAAGGTAAGCCTGAGAAAGAAGGCGAAAAAGCCGACAAACCTGCGAAAAAGTAACGCACTTTGTCATTTCAAACCCCCTCCGTCATCCCAGCGAAAGCTGGGATCCACTTCTAAAACCAGGGCAACTCTTTACAGTTTCCCTTTTTTTTGTAAAGATGATGTATGGAAAATAGTATTAAATTAATCGTCGGTCTCGGCAACCCTGGCAGCGAATACGAGCACACGCGTCACAATGCGGGTATTTGGTTTGTCGAACAACTTGCCAAACAAACTAATCAATCCTGGCAAAGCGAGAATAAATTTCACGGCCTCGTTAGTAAAATTATGGTTGATAGCCATGAATGCCGTTTACTCATCCCCACCACCTATATGAATAACAGCGGACGTGCCGTTGCCGCCATCGCTAATTATTATAAAATAACCCCGGAGCAAATTTTAATTGCTCACGATGAATTAGATATCCCGGTGGGTGCCGTCCGTTTAAAAATGAATGGTGGCGACGGGGGGCACAATGGTTTAAAAGATATTTTTAAAGCATTAGACAGCAAAAAATTTTATCGTCTACGCATTGGTATTGATCGACCTAAAAATAGTAATAATATCGTTGAGTATGTCCTGGATAAACCCAGTAAAGCGCAACGTCAGGAAATCAATCAGGCGATTACGAATGCCTTAGCCATCATACCCGATTTACTCTCGGGTATGATTAGTCAAGCTACCCAACAACTACACTCTCAATAGTTATTTATAAACTAACAGGCCACTCGGTGTCGCTGCATAGATTACCCTATCTTGCTGCAGATACACACTATTCACAGGTGTCCAGGGGGCGAGCACTGTCCAGGTGGCCTTAGTGCCAGACGTGGCATTCCTGCTAAGATAAATGCCCTTATTTGTAGCAAAGATAACCGTCTTACCAGTAGGACTAACAAAAACTGAATTCACGACACTGGACCCTAGCGGACTCACCATCTGAAACGTTGCTGACCCGGCAGTACCATTCACACTCAACCATGCGCTGCCTGAGACGGATGGTGAACTTAAAGCAATCACTGAACCGTCGAGATTGCTGCCAATGCTATTGAAAGCCGCCGTACCGGTATAGAATAGATTTGGAGCGCTCGTATTTGGCAAAAAATATCTATAGAGGCTCACCCCGATCGATACATAGTAGGTATATAATGACTTGTTGGGGTTATAAGTTCCAGCAAATGCCCCTACTGCATTAGTACCATATGGATAACTCCAAGTGGTACTGACCCCACTCTGGCTACTTTTTGCCAGACCCTTACTCGTACCCACATAATAGGTTGAACCGGCATTATCAGCAAAGATCGCATTGGGAGTCGCGCCCTGATCCATTTGCGCTGGAGTCCACGTGACACCACCATCTGTACTTTTAATCACCTGATTCGGAACAGTCGGTGAATTATAATTCACTGCTGCATAAACACCTTGAGCATTGGCATAAATACCGGCCACGGGAGCAATAGTATGTTTAAAAGCCACGGTGGGTGAAGCCAGGGTAGTGTCATAATAATAAATACCATATGCATTTTGGCCACCACTATAGCCTGCGGCGTAAATCCAATTACCTCCCATCGCAATAGCTGTAGTAGGGGTTGCGATGACTTTTGTCCAGCTCGGCGGGACTGTCCTTAAGCTAGTAACAGGAGGACTCGTCGTACTATTTAACGTTGCCGTGATGGTTGTAGTCGTAGGGGGACTAGCTACCGCCACGGCGGTTGCTAAACCCGTTGCCGCAATCGTGGCAGTGCCAGTATTTGATGATACCCATGTTGCCTGTGTCGTGATATTCGCTGTGGTATTATCGCTGTAAGTTGCTGTCGCAGTATATTGTTGAGTTCCTACTACACTTAAATAACCACCAAACGAAATGGTCGCCGTCGCGGGGGTTACCGCTATTGAAGTAATCGTTTTGGGTATGACGTTAATGACCGTCACATTACTGTTTTGAACGTTATACTTTGCACTAATATTTGCTGCTCCGGACGCTACACCTGACGCTAAACCCGTAGTTGAAATAGCTGCTTTAGTCGGGTCGGTTGAAGTCCAAGTAGCTTCCGCCGTCACATCTCGCGTTGAAGCATCACTATACGTTGCCGTTGCCGTGAACTGTTGTGATACGCCTACTTTAAGCGTCAGCGGTCCTACGGGAGTAATCGCCAGTGACTGCAAAGTTGCCGAGATAGCAGTAAATGGCACGCTATTACTAGCGATACTGCCAGAACTCGCTGAAATATTGGCCGTGCCACTGTTACTTATAGCCTTTGCTACACCGGTACTCGCCACAATGGTCGCCACCGCAATATTGCTACTCGCCCAGGTTACTGAATGCGTCGCATCACCCGTGCTACCGTCGGCATAAATTCCCGTTGCTTTATATTGTGCAGATTCGCCACCCGGAACTTGCACGCTTGACGGGGTGATCAGAATACTGGTGAGCACTGCCTTGGTAACATTTAAAACGGTCAGATTGCTATTAATGCCTTGCGCACTGGCGGTAATGTTGGTGCTACCGGTACTGGTTTTCGCTGTCGCCAAACCGTTATGGATATTAATCGAAGCGATCGTCGGCGCGGACGAAGTCCAGATCACCGATTGCGTTAGATCGGCGGTTGTTCCATCTGCATAAACACCTAATGCTTTAAATTGCTGCGTCGTGCCCGTATAAATAGTATTGCTTTCCGGACTTACATTTAACGAGACTAATTGTGCATCAGCTATGGTCAGCGCCACCGGTGTGCTCGTTTTGCCGCCAGAAGATGCGGTGACGTTCGTGCTACCGATTGCTTGCGAAACGGCTAAACCCGAATTGGAGATGATGGCTTTCGTGGGATCGCTCGCTGCCCAGGTCGCTAACTTACTGATATCGTACTGGCTACCATCGGTATACGTCCCGGTGGCCACAAACTGCTGCGCTTGCCGCCCTAGAGGAAGCGGCGGCGGCGAAGCAGGCGTAACCACAATCGAAGCTAAGATGTTCACCGCTGAGACATTCAGCGGGGCCACTTTACTGCTGATACTACCGGAACTTGCGGCAATTCGTGTCGAGCCCACGCCACTTTCAATCGCTAAACCGATTTTACTGATCCGCGCCACATTAGAATTCGTCGTGCTCCAGGTGACTGCGTTAGTAATATCACTGGTATCGCCATCCGCGTACGTTCCGGTTGCCGTATATTGCACTGTTTGACCTGCGGGCAGCGCGGGAATGGTGGTGGTATTAGCGGGTGCTAACAAAATGCTGGTTAATGGCACGGTGGTGACTTTAAGCGTAGCGGCGTTACTCTCTACACTATGTTGGTTATCGCTTTCATCGGTCCTTGTTAAGCTAGCAGTAATACTGGTAGTACCGTCAATACCTTGCGCGGTGGCTAAACCATCACCGATGTTAATACTGGCCACTTTAGGCTCGGAGGATGTCCAGGCAACTGAAGCGGTGAGTTCTGCCGTTGAACCATCGCTGTACACACCCAAGGCATTAAATTGTTCGGCCGTACCGGTAAATATCTTACTGGTCGGCGGCGTAATAATCAGTGATGATAACGTAGCATTGGTAACAATTAAGGTCGCAGTAGCACTGCTAATACCTTGATAAGTCGCGGTAATTGTTGTCGTGCCAACCGCTATCGTTTGGGCATAGCCGGTATTGGATTCAATACTCGCCACCGCAGCATCTGACGAACTCCAAGTTGCCGACCGCGTTAAATCAACCGTAGCGCCATCATCATAGGTACCAATCGCTTTATACTGCACTTTCACATCAAGCGGTACAATCGTAGCATCGGGCGTGATATCGATAAAGATTAAACTATTGGGTGTTCCGGGATGCGAAACCGTTCCTAAGCAACTCGTACTCGTTAGATTATTACCGCAAAAAATGCCTTGTTGTAACCGACCGCCATAATATAAATTAAAATCCATCGCATACAGACTCGCGCTGGCGGTATAGGCGGTACCGCTAATCGAGCACGGTTTATGTGCAGCAAAAGAATAATAACCTATATAAGCAGAATGAGTAGAACAGCCGCTACCGCTCAATTTTAAATCTGCAACAGTAAGACCTGGAGTGGTTTGTACGGATTGGATTTTGAAATCACTAAACGTGTCATTAGAGTTATTGATACACGTAAAACTAAAGGGAGTAGCCATATTATCAGTCGCCACAAAAGAGGCGGGGGTACACACAATATCTTGCGCCTGCACCGTTGCTGTAATACTAAACAACAGCACCACAAATGCGAATAGAATTTTATTACCTTGCCAAAATTTTAACATCACAAACTCCTTTTATCTTAATGATTTCTTTTATATTTCATTCTCTAAATGCGATAGCTGAGACTCAACATAAATTCGTTATTTTTTAACGGTAAGCTCAAGGCTTCTTTCATGGTTGGGTACGTATCAGTATCTGCCGTGCCCGTTTTCGCATTACCTAAATTCGCGTAACGATACACAAAGCCAACACTCATCGCATGATTTTGCCAAGGCAAATTATAGTTAACCCCTAAACCTAAACGCCACGCAAAACCCACGGCACTTTTGCTTTTAAAATTCGCGCTTGGACTGATGGTCGGCGTAAAATAATCTTCGTTGTAACCACTGGTTGAATTTAAGGAAGGACCTACACCCACTTCAAAAAACGGGGTAAATTTACGCCAACTTAATAAATCTAATTGACTATCAAACCAGAGAACTTGTGAATTTGCTTTATAAGCGTAGTTGAAAAAAGGGGTGGTTTGATGTTGCAACATGTTCCCTTTAATCGTTGAACTTAAATAATTATTATAAAAAGCACCGGCTCGAATGGCGGGGAACCATTGCACGCCCTCTTTAACAGCTGATAAGATAAATTGATAACCGCCACCGACGGCAACCGACACGGTATTACTGCGCTTATTAGTCAGGTAATTATCATAATAATAATCGGTAGAAGCCGGATCTGGATCTAATGGCATGGCTTCGGTCGTAGTCCGTTGGGCGGCAGCAGGTGATGCTAAGCCATATTCTAAAGCTAACCACCAACCCCGAGTATGCGGATTGCCCGCAGCGGAAGCGACACCGCTGGTCAAGAGTAAAAATAAAACACTACTCAAAGCGCATAGTTTGATGGGAAAAGAGGAGGTTGTTTTTAACATGTCTAGACTTCCCTGTTAGTTTGGATACTACTAAAAACTGAATCCCTAGCGTAACTTCCTTAACGCCCCTAGTCAATAGCTATTTCTTATCGGCTCAGCCCTTATTTAATAATAGACAAAATTAGGTGGCTCTACTACTATGCAAAACTAATAATTTAGGAACTGTCATTATGGGATTTAATTGCGCAATCGTCGGCTTACCAAATGTGGGTAAATCAACACTATTTAATGCGCTCACCAAAGCCAATATTGCGGCGGCTAATTATCCGTTCTGCACCATTGAGCCGAATACCGGCATCGTGCCAATGCCCGATCCACGTTTAGATGCTTTAGCAGAAATTGTTAAACCACAACGCATTTTGCCCACTACAATGGAGTTTGTTGATATCGCGGGTTTAGTCGCAGGCGCGGCCAGTGGCGAAGGTTTAGGCAATAAATTTTTAGCACACATTCGGGAAACAGATGCCATCGCCCAAGTGGTGCGTTGTTTCGATAATGATGACATTACCCATGTGGCAGGCAAAATTGATCCCGTCGCCGATATCGAAACCATTAATACCGAACTGATTTTAGCCGATATGGAAACGGTGGATAAAGCTTTACTGAAGGTCACGAAAAATAGTCGAAGCGGTGACAAAGATGCGCTGGCTGAAAAAAATGTTTTAGATAAATTAAAAGTGCATCTTGATGCAGGCAATACTGCGCGCAGTTTAAATTTAACGCCTGAAGAAAAAGCACTCGTGAAACAATGGCATCTGCTTACGCAAAAACCAACGTTGTATGTCGCGAATGTCAACGAAGATGGTTTCATTAACAATCCCTATTTAGATCGAGTTGAAAAAGTGGCTGCCGCCGAAGGTGCATCCGTGATAGCCGTCTGCGCGGCAGTTGAAGCGGAAATTGGCGAACTCGACGAGAAAGATAAAACCGAATTTTTGCAATCCATGGGTTTATCTGAGCCGGGTTTAAATCGCGTGATCCGCGCCGGTTATAAGTTACTAAATTTACAAACTTATTTTACCGCAGGTGTAAAAGAAGTACGTGCCTGGACGATCCCCGTTGGTGCCACGGCACCCCAAGCGGCTGGCGTGATCCACACTGATTTTGAAAAAGGTTTCATTCGCGCTGAAGTGATTAGCTATGATGATTTTATCAAATATAAAGGTGAAGCCGGTGCGAAGGAAGCCGGTAAATGGCGCTTAGAAGGTAAAGAATATATTGTTAAAGATGGCGATGTTATGCACTTTAGGTTTAATGTTTAACGGCTAGTCTGTGCTTACGCACTAAAAAATTAGAGCTTCAATAGAGCTTCCTCTCTACCATTTTGGGAGAGGGTAGGGAGAAGGGAAAACTCACCAGCTAGCTTTTCCAGTAAAATTTTTTCGACCTCAGCAATTGTTTTTTTACATCCTAATTTCTGCAAATTAGTCACTTCCTGATCTTTTATGCCACAGGGATTGATATATGAAAATGGCGTTAAATCGTTATCCACATTTAAACTTAAGCCGTGATAACTCCGTCCTTGTTTAACGCGTAAGCCAATCGAGGCAATTTTTTTGTCTCCCTTTAGATCGGGCACATACACTCCCGGCGCTTCGCGATTGCCGATGCTCTCAATACCCAAAATTTTTAAGGTGTTAATAATACTTTGTTCGATCTTTAATACTAATTGACGGGTATGAATATTAAGTCGGGTTAGATCAATTAAGCAGTAAATCACTAATTGTCCGGGGCCATGATAAGTGATTTGGCCGCCACGATCCGTTTGAATGACCGGAATATTATGCGCGTTTAAAAGATGCTCGGGTTTTCCTGCTTGACCTTGGGTGAATACCGGAGGATGTTGCACGATCCAAAATTCATCGGGAGTTTCTGCGGTACGTTCTTGCGTAAAGTGTTGCATCGCCTGCCAGACCGACAGGTAATCTTGCGTGCCTAAATTTTTATAAACCCACATTGTTTTTTTCAAATACACGTTCGGCACGATAACTCGAACGAACAAAGGGACCGGCAACCACTTCTAAAAAGCCCATCGCCAAACCTTGGTCGCGATACATATTAAATTCTTCAGGTGGAATATAACGCTCTACGGGTGGATGATTTTTGGTGGGACGTAAATACTGACCGAGTGTCAAAATATCCACACTATGATCACGAATGACTTGCATGCATTCGATTATTTCATCTTCGGTTTCACCAAAGCCCAGCATCAAACTAGTCTTAGTTAAGAGCTTAGGATATGTATTTTTAGCGTACAACAATAAATCTAACGTTTGCCGATAACCTGCTTTCGGATCACGTACCACATGGGTTAAACGTTCGACGGTTTCTAAATTTTGCGCGAAGACATCAATGCCAGCGGTGACTAATAAATCCACCGCGCTAGTTTCACCCTGAAAATCAGGCGTTAACACTTCGACTGCTGTTTCAGGATTAATTTTTTTAATAGAACGCACGGTTTGCGCAAAATGCTCCGCGCCACCATCGCTGAGATCATCGCGATCGACGGACGTGATCACGACATATTTTAAATTCATGATCGACACAGTTTTTGCCGCTTTTTGCGGTTCGTCAGCGTCGAGCCAGCCCTTTGGGTTACCGGTATCAACAGCGCAAAATTTACAGGCACGAGTGCAAACCGAACCCATGATCATCAACGTCGCGGTACCATGTGACCAGCATTCATTAATATTGGGGCATTTAGCTTCTTCACAGACCGTGCTGAGTGAATTTTCTTTGACTAGATTTTTGACGTCATTGTATTTAGGCGAATTAACCAGCTTCATCGACAGCCAGGCCGGTTTTTTTTGACTAGGAATGTCACGATTATGGCTATTGCTCATCCCATCTTTGATCGCAGGTGTGCCTTG
>SHZH01000059.1 GCA_009692385.1 Gammaproteobacteria bacterium
AAAATTAATTGCGGCAAGTGTTGTTACACCACGGACAAATATCTCGTGCAGTTTTTCCATATCTGTTTTAAATTGCGGATTTTTTAAAACAGAAGGTAGATATTGTTGCCAATGGTGTTCGCTGATCAAAGGTACGACGGGATAAGACATGCTCGATTCCTATTATTATTTATTTATATTCTTTCAGAAATTTTACAGGTATTATAAAATTCGTGCAAATTTAATTGGCTACTTCAATTCGATCGACACGTTGAAAACCCCTCGGCAACTTGTTACCCCGTTGGGCACGACTGCCAACGTAGCTGCTTAGATCTTTAGCCGCAATGGTAATACTGCGATCGCCGGAGAATAATTTTAAAGATTGCTTACCCGATAAGATCGCCGTATCAACCATGAACTCTTCGCGTGATTTATAGCTGGCTGTTGGTATATTCATAATTTTATTACCCTTGCCTTTTTGTAATTCAGGTAATTCTTTGACGGGAAAAATCAACATGCGACCGGTATTAGTGACCGCAACTAATTGATCTTTGTTGTGATCTGCTATACGAGAAATAGTTAAAGTATGGCCATTTTCAGGCACTTTAAGTACCGCTTTACCACTCTTGTTTTTTGTATACAGATCTTCTATTTTAGCGACGAAACCATAACCGGAGTCTGACGCTAATAAAATTTTCTCGCTATCGACACCTATAATAACAGCATCAAAACTACTCGCGGTCGATTTCACCCTGCTGCTCAGCGGTTCACCGAGACTGCGGGCTGACGGTAATTCACTCGCCATGATCGAAAACGCGCGACCCGTAGAATCTAAAAAGATCGCCGGTTGGTTGCTCTTACCTTTGCTGCTGCATTTGTAACTGTCGCCGGTTTTGTAACTCAAACCCAACGGATCGATGTCGTGGCCTTTGGCAGCGCGTACCGAGCCCTTATCAGACAGGATCACGGTAACCAATTCGGCAGGGGTGAGTGCGGAAATATCAATCGCGCTAGCTTCTTCGCGTTGCACCAAGGGTGAGCGGCGCTTGTCACCAAACTCTTTACTCACCGCTTCGAGTTCGCTTTTCATTAAGGCGATCATTTTGGCTTTCGAAGCTAATATTTTTTCAATCTCAGTTTTTTCTTTTTCGAGCTCAGCTTGTTCGGCACGAATTTTTTGTTCTTCGAGTTTAGCTAATTGACGTAATTTTATTTCTAAAATTGCCTCAGCTTGAATTTCGCTGAGTTTAAATTTTTTCATTAACGCCGCTTTCGGATCATCGGCGGTGCGAATAAGATGGATCACCTCATCGAGATTTAAATACGCAATTAATAAGCCGTCTAAAATATGCAGACGAGCCATTAATTTTTCTAAGCGATGAGTTAAACGACGTGTCACAGTTTGGCGACGAAATTCCAACCATTCGTTTAGAAACACCTGTAAATTTTTAACCTGCGGACGACCATCGAGACCAATAACGTTCATGTTAACGCGATAGCTGCGTTCGAGATCGGTCGTAGCAAATAAATGGGACATTAAGGCTTCAATATCAACACGATTTGAACGCGGCACGATCACGATCCGAGTCGGATAATCTTGATCCGATTCATCACGCACATCTTCCACTAAGGGTAGCTTTTTCTGTTGCATTTGACTGGCAATTTGCTCGATTATTTTTGAGCCGGATACTTGATGTGGTAAGGCATTTAAGACGATCTCACCGTCTTCAACGGTGTAGGTGGCACGCATCCGCACGGAACCATGACCCGTTTGATACATCGCGAGTAGATCTTTTTTCGGGGTAATGATCTCCGCCGCTGTAGGAAAATCAGGTGCTGGAATGAACTTACATAAATCTTTTACAGTCGCATCAGCATTTTCGAGTAAATAAATACAGGCGGCAACCACTTCTCTTAAATTATGCGGGGGAATATCGGTCGCCATCCCAACGGCAATACCCGTCGTACCATTTAATAATAAATTGGGAACCTGTGCGGGTAACACGCGCGGCTCATCTAAGGTGCCATCAAAATTCGGAACCCAATCAACCGTGCCGTGGCCGAGCTCCGCTAATAAAACATGTGCATAGGCCGATAATTTGGCTTCGGTATAGCGCATCGCAGCGAAGGATTTCGGATCATCGGGTGAACCCCAGTTACCTTGACCATCGACTAAAGGATAGCGATACGAAAACGGTTGCGCCATCAACACCATCGCTTCATAACATGCCGAATCGCCGTGCGGATGAAATTTACCTAATACGTCACCGACAGTTCGCGCCGATTTTTTATATTTCGCGCCTGCTTTTAAACCTAATTCTGACATAGCGTACACGATGCGACGTTGCACCGGCTTCAAACCATCGCCAATGTTTGGCAAGGCCCGATCTAAGATCACATACATCGAATAGTTTAAATAGGCACGTTCGGTGAAGGTTTGTATGGGTTCGCGCTCAATGTGTTCGATTGCGACTGCCGTTGTTTTAGCCATGTTTTTTATCCTAATAGTCCTAAGGGAATGGTTTGCTTAAGTGTAACGCATTATACCTATCGCAACAAAAAACCTTTTATTAAGCGTAACAACAATGCCTGAATCCTGTGTGCGATTTCTCGGATAAACACGAGGGACATGCGCCTGAAAAGCTAAGAGAGTTTAAAGAAAATCTTCTTTTTTCAAAGAGTTACAACTAGAAGATAACATCAAAAAATTGTTTTAACAACATAAGGCGCTCTTGCGAACTATAAAATTTAGATTAGACTGCACCCAGCATCGGGGGGAAATGCTGTTTTGTATGATGAATTCTCAAGGTTGAGATAAACGTACAAAACTCACCACGGAATTGGTTTAATAAGGACGTTACTTAAGTATCAGGAAATGATGGCAAAGGGCGACATCGGATGTCGCCCTTTTTATCGCCTAAGGATCTTTCTTTCTAACTAACAAATATAAAAATAACACTAAAAATCCGCCAAAAAACAGCATCGACCAATCAGCAATACTCAAGCCTAAAAAACGCCATGTGACCAATGCACAATATCCACTTCCGTAAAATAAGGTTTTTATTACTTCGCTCAACGGAAAATTTTGCAACATGAAATTTAGATCAGGACCGCAGCCAACATCAGATGGTGGAAAAAATTGTAACCACACATGTCGACTGGCGATCACTAAACCAATCAAAGCAGTCAAACTTAACACGGCTGCCATGATCCTTTGCCACATGCGTTGTGGATCGGTGCAAACTGCTAATAATGACAACATGGCAATTACGTAATAAACCATACGTTGTAAACTACACAGTGCGCACGGCTTCAAACCTTGAGCATATTGTAGATAATAAGCGGCACCTATCAGTAAGAGACTCAAAATGAAAGAAAGTAGATAAAATTTACGCGTATTCATGCATAAATATTAACATGGAGCTATGATATACTCAAACTATGAAAGTGAACTTCTGCAAAATGCAGGCTCTGGGTAATGACTTTATGGTGCTCGACAGCATCCGCCAGAAACTGCGCCTATCGACCGAAATAATTCGCGAGTGGAGTGATCGCCGTACCGGTGTGGGCTTTGACCAATTGCTACTGATCGAAGAACATCCAGCCACGGATGCCGATTTTAAATATCGTATTTTTAATAGTGATGGCTCGGAAGTAGAGCAATGCGGTAATGGTGCTCGCTGCGTCGCTCGTTTTATTTTTGACAGCGGTCTTTCGAAGAAGAAAATATTGAAACTTAAAACCTGTAATGGCCTAATTACGACTAAATTACTACGTCGTGATTGGATAAAAGCGTCGTTAGCAATTCCTGATTTTAGTGCTGGTGTGATCTCAGAATTTTCATGTGTCAACATCGGTAATCCACATGCTGTGATGCATGTTTCTGACGTTACAAACGTTAAGATCGCAGATATTGGCACTGCTTTGCAAAAACAATTCTTTAATGGCGTAAACGTCGAATTCATGGAAATAATCGCTCGCGATACGATCAAGCTTCGAGTCTGGGAACGGGGAGTCGGCGAAACACCTGCGTGTGGCAGTGGCGCTTGCGCTGCAGTCGTGATTGGCCAACAACAAGGACTTCTCGATTCAAAGGTTACGGTGCAACTTCCCGGCGGTGACTTGGAAGTTGAATGGCAGGGCGGTGCAACCCCTGTATATCTAACCGGCCCAGCAATTTGGGTTTATGATGGTTTGTGCATGTGACAAGCCACGGGGAATAAACTAATCGACGATATTTAATCGACCAAAATATTTAGGAAGATGAAACGCGGGTGTTGCACCACTCAGCGTCGGATTCCACGCTAAATAAGCACAGCTGGTGTTGGTACATTCCCAAAAATTAGTCGCATCAATATTATGAGTTTCTAGTGAGACCACACGAAAAAAATTGATCTGATATTTTTTACTCGGCGCACCCAAAATAGACAAGGGGAAATTAATCACACCCGACCATGAATTTTCTGTTTTCGAGGTGATGCTGTGAGTGATCGCATTGGCTACACTATCGAGATACAGCAGAGAATTTTCAGTGCCTTTGCCATTTTTATTGAAGACTAAAGCTGAGAACAATGCGTTATTCGGATTGATTTCGATTTCAACATAATGCTTTGGCGTGCCCGTTTCTGCAGTAATAAACATTTCAAACACTTCTTGATTCCACATCTTCGTATTATTTTCTACATACTGATTTTGCTTAATATGAGGATCATTTTGGTTGGTAAAATTAATATTGAGAGACTGAGTTTTCGTGTCATAACTTAAACTCACCTGCGTACCATAGTTTGGTGCATTTTTGCCACTGGTGGTTAAACTAAAATTATTAGCAATGGTAACTGGCGCACCCGATTTACTTAAATTAATCTGCGGAAGTTCTTGTGCATTAGCAGAAGCCGCCATAGGCAATGGTGTCGCTGCAATGGCCAATGCTGGGCCTTTACACTTATTTTTGGGCATATCCTTTCTCCTAATTTATTTATATTAGGACTTACGCAGAGTCGATAGCGCAAAGTCGGCAAGTAAGTACTGGTCTCGTTATTGCGTAAGTCCTAATATGTTAAAGATAGCACAAATAAATGCCTGATGTATTTTACCCCTTTCACCATGATCTCTGAGACTAGCACTCACTTTCACAGTTAAAATTTATTCCCTGGGGTTTGTGGAAATCTAAGTGGATTTACTCCGCCCAATCCTTTTGTAACTAAAGTCATGTGATGATAACTCATCTAATATCTCCATTGCTCATGCACCAACAATGAGCGATTCAGCTCATCTCGATAGAATCGCCACTTAGGTATGAAATCATCCATCAACTTGATAAATTTTTGATTATGGGTTGGCTCTAATAAATGAGTCATCTCATGAACTACGACATATTCTAAAAACTCAGATGATTTTTTTGCCAGCTCTGTATTTAAACGAATGTTGCGTAATTTCGGATCACAGCTACCCCATTTAGTTTTCATTCTTTGCAGGAAAACTTGCTCAACCTCAACATCAAGCAATGCCTCCCATTTTTCAATCAAGGATGGAATCACCTGTTTTAGCTCTGAACGGTACCACTGTTCAATAATGGCTTTCTTTTTTGAGTCGCCAGTACCTGGCGGTACAGCTAAACATAAATGTCGTGGCTTAAGTTCAATGATAATAACGATCAAGAAAAATCGTTATAGGATACAAAATATGTGCGTAACAAAACTAGATTTTCCTGAGGATAGTTCTCTTTATAAAAATTCTAAAGAGGCAAGTTATTCAGACGCTTATATGATGTATACACAGAAAAAAGAGTTATCAATTTATGAAATCTATGAAGCTCTTGTTAAAGCAACACCTGAGTGGGTTAACAGATTAATGATACTACGGGATGGCATTACATCATTTTTTAAATTGAAACCTGTGGGTGCATTAGAAGAAAGTTTCAAAGGAGGGAATGGTCAGCGTTAGGTTATCACCCGCCATGGGCATTGTTACTTCTTGCCTCGACGCACCCCAGGTAGTAATAATAGGTTTTAGAAAGAGCGCATAGATTGCTAATTGCAGTAGGGTGATAAGAATAATAATTAGTAGCGATTTAATTAGGTTGGACATTCCAATCTTCCAGCATTATTCATTTTCAAGCAAAAACTTTTCAAGCGTGATGCCATTGATTTGCTCGGTGGCAAATGTATCGGTGCTGATCACGGTTAATGTTTGTTTAGGAAATTGTTTGGGAAACCAGTTAAATTCGAGTGTTGAACTGCGCCCACGTTTAACTTCTAACAACACTTTTTCTGATAAAACAAAATCAAGCTCATGATTCTTGTCTTGCCAAAATGCTAACGGCGCTAAAATTTCGCCGCCGCGTATTGCGTTGCGGCGTAGTAATTCTTGGCTCACCAACCATTCATACCACATACCTTGTTCATCGGCGGTTAATGCTGCAAAATCGTCTAGACTTCGTATATTTTTAGGATGGTAACTCGTGGCGACTAACAAATTGGTAAAATGATATTTGCACTGCTTGCGTAAAATAAGGTTATTACGGTTTTTATCCCAAGGATAAGCGGGTAGTATACTGCCCAGATCTTGTAATAATTCGATATAATTTGCGGCGATGGTATTGTTGGCTAAGCCCGCTTCGCGTGCTAATTTCGCTTGTCCTACCGGTGTTCCACCAAAACGATACAAGACATTCAGTACATTGATGGCAGCGGTACGCGAACGTCCCGAACCGGTCACTTCGCCATCAATCCAATCGCGTACTAATTGTATGACGTATTCTGGGATAACGCCGGTCGTTGCCAGTTCCGTACACGCGATGGGTGAACCGCCTGATAACATATAAGCGATGAGTGTTTTAGCACCTAATTTTTCCCCGCATAATCGTTTAAATTCTCGATAAGAAATGGGCGTAAATAAATAGTTGGTACGAGCTAATTTACCTTTTCTACCCGGTAATCTCTCGGCACCGCGTCGTAAATCAGTCGCTTTTGAACCAGTGGTGATAATCAGAAGCTTATTTAATTTGCCTCGATCGGCCATCCGTTTCAAAATAGTTTCCCAATTAGGGATAGCGGTAATTTCATCAATAAAAAGCCGTTTAACTGGCGCATCTTTTTGGTACGCAGGAATGAGGTCATCAATGGCTTGCTCAAGCGCCTCCGCCGTTAAAATATGATCTCCATTAAGGTAGTAGGCCGTTGCGGGTCCAAATTGTTTAATGGTTTTGTAAATTTGTTGCTCTAGCCAGGTACTTTTGCCGTATTGCCGCGCGCCACGTATTAAGAGGATACCTGGTTCAATAGGTAGTTCAGCTAAACCAAAATCTACTTCAAAGATATAAGGTGCGTTTTTAAGCTCATCTAAATGGGGAAAGATTTGCGGTTGATCGATTTCTCCGCGTGATAGATTCTCGTTAATTGTATGAATATCCATGAGCCACCCTATAGCCTAACGTTACAAAGAGTAGTATAACTAACGTTTTAAACGTTAGCAAGATGCATGTCACGACCGTGTATGGGCATCCACTGGTCTATCTTAAAGTATTCACAAGTGCTGTCGAGGTATAGCAATGCAACAGGTTGATATAAAACTGATCGCCGCATCAATAGAGAATTATTCATGACGTTGAGCGTTTAAGAAAACCTATGCAATTGATTACCGATATGCTGCTTAAGCTAATGGGTATTAAATCGGTACCTAAAACGAATGTTTTAATTATGGCGAATTCGCCATAATTGTAGGAACATAAAATAGGTTTTAACTATAGTGGAGTCCTAGTAAGTTATCAAAATCGTGACTTTCTAGGATTGGACTGTACTTTGAATGAGAGTTATCGATTTAAAAATAAATTTATGGTAAATTATATAAAGAAAATGGCATGAGTTGATTTATATAATACTTAGTACTATACTTAGCGAGATAAGAAATGAGAATATTTAAATATAGACATTTTAAGAGATGGGCGAAAGATGAGGATATTACCGAAGAGGCGGTTACCGCGTGTTACTAGCCTATAAGCAGGATAAACATGTATTCTTTCTGTATGGTTTTGCAAAGAACGAAAAAGATAATATTAATGATGAGCAAAAAGGAGCGTTTCTTGATTTAGCAAAATATTTTCTTACAGTTAACGAACAAAAAATTGCTGAATTGGTTAAAATAAACGAGTTAGTGGAGATAAATTATGGCGAAGAGTAAAAAATCTAAAAAGTCAAAGCATCCATCATTGATGGAAACGGCTCATGATATCGCTAAAGGATTACATCAAATTGGTGTTATGGATGCACAAACTATGCGTAAATTTGATCTCATGTGTTTGCCCGAGGTAAAAGAACTTTCAAGCAGCCAAATTAAAAAGCTGCGTTTACGTGAAAAAGTCAGCCAACCAATTTTCGCCAGCTGTTTAAATATTAGCGCTGCGACCGTTAAAAAATGGGAGCAGGGTGAAAAACGTCCGAGCGGTACCGCCATGAAATTACTTAATTTGGTTGCTGAGCGAGGCTTGGATTTTTTAAAGAGTAACGAGCCAATAGCAGCATAAATTTATGAAAAAATCGATGTCAGAAGTTGCTTATAATATGGCGAAGGCTTTGTATGATATTGGCGTAATTAATAGTGCTAAACTGAAAGAATTCGAGCAAAAATGTTTGCCTACAAGCAAAAAGCTAGAAAAGAATTTAACGAGGTGAACTCGTAAACCGATTTCTGAGCGAAAGCCCAGAAAAGATCTAGTACAAAACTATTAATGGTGAATCCCGCCGCTGGTAGCATGTAATAGAGTAAAAAAGCGGGGTGAAAGGTGTTACTACCACCAGACACCCCTGATCACAATCAAACTAACAGGAGTCTGACTATGACTATTGATAATTTTAACGAAACTGTCCAACCAGAGCGAGCTATTTACGAGTTAGTTCATCTAATGCGCTATTACCAATTCGCCCCAGACAAGGATCGAGGGGTTAAATTGGTTACCGATTCGGTTCATCAAAAAATATATTGAGGATCAAGAGAGAGCGTTAATCGCAGATGGAACGTGTCGACTTTTCAGCGAAAATGAGTAGGAGAGAGTCATGGCCTCTAAAAAAAGTACAGCAGATTATATTCTTGAGCAAATTGCTGGGGCGGGCATAGTTACAGCGAAAAAAATGTTTGGTGAATATAGCATTTATTGCGATGGCAAAATTGTTGCCTTCGTTGCTGACGATCAATTTTTTGTAAAACCCACAGAGGCTGGTAAGACTTTTATTGGCAATTATATCGAAGGCGCACCATATCCTGGTGCAAAGCCATACCTTTTGATTTCCGGTGATCAATGGGAAGATCATGAATGGTTGACACAACTCATTAAAGTTACCGCCGCAGCATTACCCGTACCGGTTCCTAAGAAAAAATAGCTAACAACTACTTATCAAGCAGTGGGCGTGGATCAAACGTTACTCGAATTTGAGTAATTTTACCGTTTTCGACATGCATCCAATTAACTACTGGTAGCGGTTTGCTGGTTTGATTGGTGTGTAATTCATACCAAGTAATCACATCAAATTCATCAGCCCACATATGTTGGATCACGACATCCGTCATAATGCTCGTTAAGCCTTTAATTCCATTTATATTTTCATCAATACCATTAGCCACTCCCAAAGCACCCACAAACGAAATATTTTCAGCAAAAATAGTGCGTAAGGTTGCAAAATCATGTGCTTTCCATGATTTAAAATAAGTATTCGCAATGGTTTTCAAAGTGGTTGTCATAGAAGTTCTCCCGGTATTAAATAGTTCTTATTAAATCATATTAAATATAGTA
>SHZH01000060.1 GCA_009692385.1 Gammaproteobacteria bacterium
TCAATAATATTTTCACGATTCCGGTTGATCATGATCTAGATATTACGGGTTTGGCGTTAAGCAGCAAAGCGGTTAACCCCGGTGATTTATTTTTTGCGTTTCCGGGTGTCGCCACAGATGGGCGTAAATTTATTGATGATGCGATTGCAAAGGGTGCAGTTGCTGTATTAGCAGAGGGAGATAACCCCCACCCTAACCCTCCCACCTGTGCCCCAGAGGGTACGCAAGCAGGGGAGGGAACAGAACGCTCTAATTCCCTCCCTTGTGTACTCACGGGGGAGGGCAGGGTGGGGGCAATTCCCATTTTTTACCTAGAAGATCTTGCGTTTACGTGTGGCATAATAGCGGCACAATTTTACGATCATCCGAGTAAAAAATTACAAGTCATTGGTGTGACCGGTACGAATGGCAAAACCTCATGTACGCATTATTTAGCGGCAGCTTTTACTAAGTTAGGCATTAAAGCAGCCGTGATGGGAACGGTGGGTAATGGCATATTCGGTGAACCACTCAAGGTGCAAAATCAAACGACATTAGATCCAATCAGTATCCAACGCTTTTTAGCCGATATGGTAAATCAACAAGTACAAGTTGTTGCGATGGAAGTGTCTTCACATGCTTTATGTCAAGGGCGTGTTAGCGGTGTGGAATTTTGCGCAGCGATCTTTACTAATTTGACGCAAGATCATCTCGACTATCATGGTGACATGGAATCCTATTGGGCAGCGAAACGCAGCTTATTTGAAAAATGGCAAATACCCCACATGATTATTAATGCTGATGATCAGTATGGACGGGAGTTACTGGAAGATTTAGCAGAAAAAAAAGATTTAATAATTATTGGATATCGTAGGGGCACGCTGCGCGTGCCCATAAATCTTGATGATCCTATCAAAAAGGGCACGCGCAACGTGCCCCTACAAATATATTCTGAACAGGTAGTTCTATCACGTGATGGTACGAAAGCCAGTATTCAAACTCCCTGGGGCGATGGCATATTACAAATCAAACAAATCGGTCGATTTAATCTAAGTAATATTTTAGCCGTGTTAGCAACCATGGGCTCGTTAGGTATTTCACTTGATGAAATTCTACAAAGCTTAAAAAATTTGCCCCTAGTTCCCGGCCGATTACAGACTTTCAATACACCCAATAAACCGCTAGTGGTTGTCGATTATGCGCATACTCCCGATGCTTTAAAAAATGTATTAACGACGTTGCGCGAGAATTGTCAGGGGAAATTATGGTGTGTATTTGGCTGTGGCGGGGATCGCGATGCTACTAAACGGCCGATTATGGGTGGCATTGCTGAGCAGTTAGCTGATACTATTATTGTTACTGACGATAACCCACGCACTGAACAAGCAGAAGATATTACAGCGCAAATTATTGCTGGTTTAAATAATGCTGAAAAAGCCATCATTGAACATAATCGTACGGCGGCGATCAACTATGCTATTAAACATGCTGATCTTAATGATATTATTTTAGTGGCGGGTAAAGGCCATGAAGACTATCAAGAAATAGGTACAGAAAAACATCACTACAGTGATATTGAAACGGTCACTAAATTATTGGATCTAATACATGATTAAATTATCGTTAAGCACGGCACAAAAAATTCTGGATGCTGAATTAGTCGGCGATGCCATCGATTTTGTCGGTGTACAACTTGATACGCGTTTATTAGAATCAGGAAATTTATTCGTTGCTCTCAAGGGTGAGAAAGTCGACGCTCATGATTTTTTAGGGGAAGCAAAAGAAAAAGGTGCGGTTGCCGCTCTAGTCAGTCGTAAAGTTAACCACAATTTACCACAAATAGTCGTGCCAGATGTCACGATTGCGTTTGGCAAGCTCGCCCATTATTGGCGCGAACAATTTAAGCTGCCGGTGATCGGTATTACCGGAAGTTGCGGCAAAACGACCACGACGCAAATGTTAGGCGCGATTTGTAATGCCGCTGCATTTAGTTTAATTCCGACGGGTAATAATAATAACGAACTCGGCGTTCCGTTAACGTTATGTCGCTTAAGTGACGAGCATCACTATGCCGTGATTGAAATGGGTGCCAAGCGTAAAGGCGATATTAATTATCTCGCGCATATTGTGCAGCCAACGATTGCGCTGATCACCAATATTGCACCTGTGCATTTAGACGTGCCAGGGAGTATTGGTTTTGAAACATTAGAGGGTGTTTATGTAGCGAAAAGTGAAATTTACAGTCATTTACCACGCAATGGCAGTGGAGTCGCGATTGTGAATGCTGATGATGATTTTTATCCGAAATGGTGTCAAATGCTGCGTCAGCAAAAAATGATCAGCTTTGGTTTTAGCAAAGAGGCACAGGTGTCCGCTCATAATTTAGCAGTGAATACCGAATTACAGTATAGTTTTGACTTGGTTACACTCGAAGGTTTAATTCGAGTGCAATTATCGTCAGTAGGTAGACATAATGTGATCAATGCCTTGGCCGCTGCCGCCGCTGCCTTAGCCGCGGGAATTAAGTTAAAACATATTGCCCAAGGTTTAGCGAATGTACCAACGATGACACGACGTATGGTTCGCAGTCGGACAAAAAATGGTGCGATTTTGATCGACGATAGTTATAATGCCAACTTGAGATCGGTAAAAGCCATTATTGATATGCTAGCGGAACATCCGGGTAAAAAGATCTTGATCGTTGGCGACATGTTAGAAATTGGTCTGCAGTCCCCCGAATTTCATCGCCAGATTGGTGAATATGCCAAAAAATTAAAGATTGATTATTTAATAGGGTTTGGTAAAGATGTTATCTACGCTACGAATGAATTTGGTAAAAACGCACACTATTTTACGGATCATGAAAAATTAGTTGAAGCTGTGAACCCGTTATTAGATGAAGATGTCATGGTGGCTGTTAAAGGTTCATTTGGCATGAAGATGGATCGAATTGTAAGTGCCTTTCGAGAAACCTGAGTCTGATTAGTAGTGTAATATTTCTTCTGTCAATTAAGCTTGTGTTATTGCGATGGAATTTTCAGAATTTGTCCAACGTGTAATAAATTAGTATTAAGATCATTATAGGCCTTAAGTGCTTTGGCATTGACCCCAAATTTATGCGCAATCCTGATCACGGTATCTCCCGGTTGAACTTCATAGATCTTAACGCGTAATAGTTCGCCATTGCTCACAGTTTCTGTTGGGCGATCACGTACTAATAGGCTAGGCGTTAATTCGTCCGCAGGGGCAACTTGCTTTTTGCTCGACGTAGCGGTCACGGTTTGATGCACGGGCTTAGTATGTGGCTGAATGATGATGCTGATACCGGGTGTTAATTTATCTTTTGCTTTCAATTGATTCCAAAATAGTAGATTACGAATATCGACTTTAAATTGACGAGCAATCGACTTCAACGTGTCATGTGCTTTGACAGTGTAGGTCTCAGGTTCAGGTGGTGCAACACTGCGATTAGCCATAGCATATTTAGTTGCCGTATTAACGACATCATTTGATTGAGTAATTTGAGATTTCGGT
The DNA here is from genome assembly GCA_009692385.1 of Gammaproteobacteria bacterium. GTDB lineage: Bacteria > Pseudomonadota > Gammaproteobacteria > JABDGN01 > JABDGN01 > SHZH01. The sequence goes on from SHZH01000060.1 coordinate 3,514, forward strand.
AGCAATAAAGTACTGCCGGGTTGTAGCGTTTTACTGGGTAAATTATTCACTTGTTGAATGACTTTAGGCGTAGTGCGAAATTTTTTGGCAATTTTTTCTAGAGTGTCATACAGTTTAACTTGATAAGCATCCCAGCTAACTCGTTCTGATTTGGGTAAATTCGCTAAGTTCTGGTTGAAATTCTTTACTTTATCCGCTGGAATAATAAGCATATGGTCACCCGTGGGATCAGTGGCCAAACGGGTGTAACCGGGATTGAGATAATAAATTTCTTCAACACTAATGCTGGCCATTTGTGCCGCTTTAGCTAAATCAATTTGCCCATCGATCTGTACTGCAGCAACCGTAGGTTCTACTTTGGTGGGTGGCCAATTAACCGGATATTCTTCAGGATCAGCCATAATAATCGCCAAGGCTAATAGACTCGGTACATACTGACGAGTTTGTTCGGGCAATTTCAAATTCCAGAAATCCGTGGGTTGATCATGCTTATGATTGTAATGGATCGCCGCATTGACGGTGCCCTCGCCGGAATTATAGGCCGCGATCGCTAATAGCCAATCACCATGGAAGAGGGTACTTAAATATTCTAAATAATCAAGTGCTGCAGGTGTGGCAGCATAAAAATCACGACGGCCATCGTACCACCAGTTTTCGCGTAAGCTAAAACCAATTGCAGTGCTCGGCATAATTTGCCATAGACCTGCAGCACCCGCACCGGAATGTGCGAAAGGATTATAAGCGCTTTCGATAATGGGTAACAGAGCAATTTCAGCAGGCATATTTCGCTTTTTGATTTGTTGTAAAATATAATAAGCGTAAGGGGCTGCACGATTAGCGGTACGTTCGAGATAATCCGTATGTGACATATACCACTGAATTTGCTCTTGGACATCAGCGCGATCAGCATAATGCTTTAGATGCATGTCTTTGCCCAGCATGATCCATAAATTGTTTTCACTGGAGGTGAGTAGGGGTAGTGAGGAGGCGTGAGCGCGAAACGTTGGTGAACCATCGTCTTTTGCCAGCGGATCAGAGTCAGTACTGCAACCCGCTATCGCAAGCAACAGCAGGCTAATCAATCCTAATTTTAAGATCCTATCCTTAATAAGCACGATGCAATCTTACGATTCAGCTTGGGTGAGGTCAAGTGTTATTGCCTCTCCTTATTTCTTACGCCAAGTCGTTCCTTGCACATTATCTTCTAATACAATACCCGCATCCGTTAACTGTTTACGGATCTCATCAGCGCGTGTCCAGTTTTTACGACTCTTTGCCGTTGAACGTTCAGTGATCAAGGTTTCAATCGCAGCGTTATCCAATACATTATCCACGCTGGATTGTAAGAATTTTTCAGGATCATCTTGCAGTAATCCGAGGATCCCAGCAAGACGTTTTAGCAAAGCACCCAAAGCGGCTGCTTGCTTGATATCAGTTATTTTCAAACGATTAATTTCACGGACTAAATCAAATAATACGGCTAATGCTTCGGGTGAATTAAAATCATCGTCCATTTTTTCGTAAAAACGTTGTTCATAATGTTCAGTATCAAGTTCAGTTGCTGTGGGTAGATCACGCAAAGCAGTATATAAACGCTCCAAGGCTCCATTCGCACTTTCTAAATTTGCGGCGGAGTAATTGATCGGACTGCGATAATGACTCGCTAATAAAAAATAACGTAATACTTCCGGACGGTATTCTTTGAGCGCTTCACGGATCGTCGTAAAATTACCGAGTGATTTCGACATTTTTTCGGCATCGACATTGACAAAGCCATTGTGTAACCACAGGTTCACAAATTTTTCACCCGTTGCCGCTTCAGATTGTGCGATCTCATTTTGGTGATGTGGGAATAATAAATCTAAACCGCCACCGTGGATATCCAGATGCTTACCTAAACACGTGGTGCTCATCGCCGAGCATTCAATATGCCAGCCAGGGCGACCTGCACCCCAGGGTGACTCCCAGGAAGGTTCATTCGGTTTAGCAATTTTCCACAGCACAAAATCGAGTGGATTGTGTTTCGCTTCGTTGACATCCACACGGGCACCGGAAAGTAAATCATCTAGATTTTGATGGGCTAATTCACCATAGGTTTTAAAATGGCGTACGTTGTAATAAACATCGCCATTTGTAGCGACATAGGCGTAGCCTTTCTCGATCAGTGTTTCGATGAGTGCAATGATTTGTGGAATAAACTCGGTCGCGCGAGGTTCTTCATCAGGTGGTAAAATTCCTAGGGCAACATTATCTTCGTGCATCGCTGTAATAAACCGTTCAACGAATTCGAAATAAGGCTCATTATTTTCATTAGCGCGTTTGATAATTTTATCGTCGATATCGGTAATATTGCGCACGTACTTCACGTTATAACCCCGAGCGCGTAAATAACGAGAGACCAAGTCAAAGGCGAGCATCATACGAGCGTGACCTAGATGACAAAAATCATATACGGTCATACCGCAGACGTACATTTTGATATTGTTTTTATCGATTGGCTGTAGCGGTTGTTTTTTTTGTGTTAATGAATCGTAAATTTTCAACATAATATTCCTTCAGTAAAATGATCACTACGCGAGCTATTCATACAATCCCTCTGTCATTGCTGCGCAAGCAGCGAGGGAGATTATTTTAATAGCAAAGTTGCATCATTTAAGCGTTGTTTAATTTTTTCAGCACCGAGCAATTGACCAATGAGTGCCAATTCCGGACCATGTTCTTCACCCGTTAGTGCAATTCGCAAAGGCATAAACAATTGTTTGCCTTTCACGCCTAAATTTTCTTTAATAGCATTCACAACTGCAACCAAATCAGCACCGTGTGTATCTGCTGCCGCTAATGCGGTGTTAAAAAAATTCGGATTCGTGGTTTGCAAGCTCTCTTCTTGTGCTGGATTAACCAGCCAATCGTTGGCAAAGAAAATATTCGCCCAATGCCACGCGTCTTTCGGAAAGATCACATTGGGCTTAACCGCTTGAATAAACGTATCACGCAATGCCGCAGGAATAATATCAGGTGAAAATTGATCATCACTGCTGATCCAGTGCCAAAAAGCATCATTACTTAATTGCGCAACGCCAGTTTTTTGCCAGTAGAGCATTTGTTGAGGATCATATTTTGCGGATGAGCTACTGAGATTATTAATGGCAAATTTTTCTGCTAATTGTTGAAAGCTCATAAAATCATTATCAACATAATAATGCCCGAGACGTGCTAAATAATTAAGTACGCTGTCTGAAAGCCAGCCAAGTTCCTCTAATTCACGAATGCTTTTACTTCCAGTACGTTTTGACAGCGGGGCACCATCGCTCCCTAAAATTAAAGAAATATGTCCATAGATCGGTGCTTCTAAACTCAACGCTTGGAGGATCATCAGTTGCCGTGGCGTATTGGTTAAATGATCTTCGCCACGTAATACATGGGTAACGTGCATAAAGGCATCGTCAATGGCATTACAGAACATAAACGTAGGTGCGCCGTCTGCGCGACGAATGATAAAATCACCGATGTCACTCGCCAGAAATTTCTGTTTACCTTTGACTAAGTCCTCAAATTCAATCACAGCACCGTCATCAACCTGAAAGCGTAACACCGGTTTTAAGCCAGCCGCTAATTTTTGTTGGCGTTCACTTTCACTTAAATGACGACACGTGCCAGCATAGCGCGGTGCTTGACCCGCAATGCGCTGCACTTTGCGACTGATATTTAATTGCTCTTCGCTGCAAAAACAAGCGTAAGCACGCCCGAGTTCTTCCAGTTTTTTATAGTAACGGTTATAAATCGCTTCGCGTTCTGATTGCCAATAAGGACCATACTCACCACCGATATCGGGACCTTCATTCCAACGGCATTGCATCCAACATAGATCGTGCTCTAAAGCCAAGGTATATTCTTCTTTAGAACGTTCTAAATCAGTATCTTCAATGCGTAATAAAAATGTACCTTGAAAGTGTTTAGCGAGCAGGGCACTAAATAAAGCGGTACGGGCATTACCTAAGTGAATGAGACCCGTGGGACTCGGGGCGAAACGGGTTTTAACAGTGTGCATAACGATACCTTAGATTGCTTAAGCGAGTATTATACCGTAAGATTGCGAGGATGCGCGCTTTAACCACGAAACAAAATCTGCCTTTCTGGCTCTTGACCAGTGCACTGTTTGTTGCCTTTATGGTGACTGCTTTAGCGATGCAGGGTCTCGGTGGCGATGGCGTTGTCTATGCGGCTATTTCATGGAATATGGCGCATGGTATTGGTTCATTATGGCATCCTTATTACCTCGCTCCCTTTTATGAACATCCACCCCTAGCTTTTTATTTAGAATCCTTATTTTTTAAATTGTTAGGTGATCATTTTTGGATTGAAAAACTGTATTCTGGTTTGGCGGCTTTAATCAGTATTTTAGCCATGCTAAAAATCTGGAAATTATCAGTCCGGATTAGCTGGCACTACGCCTGGTTGCCGTTACTGTTTTGGATGACCGTGGGTGATAATCTAGATGCCTATAAAAATAATTTGTTAGAAAACACTTTAATTTGCTTTGCGACCTGGGCAGCATTTATCTTATTAAAAACATTGATTAACAATCGACTGCGTTTTATTAGCTTAATAAGTGCTGCGCTATTATTAACGGCAGCCTTGATTACTAAAGGACCGCAATGTTTGTTTGTCATGAGTACAATTTTGCTCTATTGGCTCATTTTTCGGCGTATTTCTTTTTGGCGCGCGTTAAGTGACACGGTCATATTAATTGGCGGTATCGTTTTATTTATGGCGCTTATTTTATGCTATAAACCTGCTTATCACGATCTGCACCAATATTGGTTACAACAGTTTTGGGCAACGGTCTCCGGAGCCCGTGCGGGTGGTTATGTTGGCTGGAAGCGGTTATATGTTTTATGGCTGTTATTTCAGTATTTAATCCCATTAATTATTTTAGTCCCCTTACTTATTTATATTCAAGCACGACGACTGCAGGTTGCATATAAAGCGTTATTATTAGCAGCACTAAAAAATCAATGGTTTTTATTTTATTTGATCTTGGGTTTATTGGCTTCGTTACCAGTAATGCTCAGCAGTCGTTTGCAAGAGCCTTATATCTTGCAGTCATTTCCATTTTTTATTTTAGCGACGGCGCAAATTATCACGCCCATTATTGCTGAGTGGTTACCACATCTGAAGTTTAATAGTAGCCTGTATCGTCGTTTATTATTAATCAGCCTGCTGTTATTAACGATAGCGCTGGTTAATGTTATTCTAAGTTACGGTAAAATTGGACGGCACAAAGCGTTGTTAGGTGATATTTTGGTGATTGGTCAGGTGACTCCACGGAATAGTACTGTGAGTGTAAATACCTCAGTCATTGAAAGTGCAGACGTCGTGCAAGCTTATTTTTATCGTTATTGGCAAATCAAACTAACGACGACTGAATCGTGTCATTATTATGTGGTTAACAAAACGGATTTGGCGCCTGTTGATTATAGTTTAGTGCCAGTCGTCTTGCAGCAGCTTGTTCTTTATCAGAACCCGAATAAACATTGCGATACCTTTAACCTCTCGTTATAATTCTCCTATGGAAATTAACCCCATCACTAATCTAATTGCTGATCTTCAAGTGCGTCTCAAAGCTCTCTGGGGGTATCTTTGACGTTGATGTGAAAGCAGAACGTCTCGAAGAAATTACCCGCGAATTAGAAGATCCAATGGTCTGGAACATCCCTGAAAAAGCGCAAGCCCTCGGTAAAGAACGCGCTACACTAAACCATGTCATTACCGAAATTCACCAGATCCAAAACAGCTTGAATGATGCTCA
>SHZH01000061.1 GCA_009692385.1 Gammaproteobacteria bacterium
ATGCATGGTGCTTTTTGGGTAACATCAGGTTGATAAATAAAATCTAATGTTTCATGACAATGCATAACTGAACCTTTTATGGGTTCATTAAACTGTTTTATTTTTTCTGGATAGGAAAGAGTAATGGGATTAGGACAGCTTCCTTGATGCGCTAGTTTAACATTATTAACTAGTGCTGTTGCTAACCAACTGATTTGCGTACCATCGCCACAGTTAACCAATATTGAGCCTGGAGCGGGTAGCGCAGGACTCGATGAAGTTTTTGGTGTTTTGGCGGCTGCGCCTAATGAACCAGCAGTCAATAATAGGGTTGTTAAAAAGAGCGCTGTTGCAGATGGATCAGATTTGGTATTTTTAGCTCTACTTTTATGATGCATATAGATTTCCTATTGTGAGGTGATAATACCAAGTACCGTAATGTTGAAACTTCTTCGGATTTTGATTTTAGTTATGACGATGTATTATTATTAATTTGGGCAACTCTAAATTAGTTGCTCTACTCGCGTATTCTATGCTGATATAAATATTACCATTAGCGTCAATGGGAAATGGATATTGAGTTGTTGGCTTAACAACAATATCTTCTTGAGAATTAAAAGGTAGAATATAATTTTCATATGTAAACCGTTCTGCAGCTGGCGCAATAGTAGCAGTAAAGACGACTGTATTATCGCTATTTCGATTCTGCACAATAGAGCCATCAGCCACGATTTGAGTATCAAACATTAAATTAAAACTTTTTGGATCGGCGTTTTTATAAGTGGCTGCTATAAAGTTTTGTGTGTTTGGTGGAACAAACCTCGTAAAAGTAATAGTCGAATCATTATAGTCATCAGCATGTAGCACAATGGCTTGATCCGTAAAATTATTAATAATAATTTTATTTGTTCCAACAGAAACATTTCGAGTTAAAGATGCATTGTTCATAATGCCAGGGTTAGTAAAAGGCGTATGCGTGTATGGGCATTGGTTAGTAGTTGCTGGTGGCGCTATAGGAGAAAATGGAAAAGATCTGCCACAGACAAATAGAGTATCTTGATTATTCGAAGAAGGGCTTTGAGTCCACAAATTTCCACGTGCCTTTAAATCGGGGAGGATGCTGCCAAAAGCATTGGAACTTAAAAAATTTTGTTTGGTAACTGCATCGCTGTAACTCCAGCTCATTGACCATGCTTGTGTGTCAGGATTGTACTCGGCGAACGCTCCCTGAAATTGAAAATTATAGGTGCCTGGTGTAGATGGCATATCAGAGCTGTTAAACCAGATATAGGTTTTATCTGCATTGGGACAAACAGCAGGCGCAGCGGCGTAGATAGTGCAATTAATCAAACTTTGCGGAAAGTAAGTTAAGTCCGCGGCGTTTGCGATACGGACAACAAGACAGCTTATTATGCTAATGAGGCCGATGGCTATTTTATTCATATTAGTTATTCTCTTTATTATTAAATGTTACCATACAATGGATTAAGGAATTATTAAGCTCAAAATAAGATTTGTGTCTATTTTGTGTCAATGAGTGGTATGCATTAGTCGTTTTTAGGATAGTGAATAATATCGTGGATGATAGCAACTTCAGAAGAAAGATTTCTATATCCGTGCGGTTGATTAGCATCAAATCGGAGTCCTTCACCTTTATTGAGTAATTGCCATGTCCCATTGGCTAATACCTCCATTTTCCCCTCAGTTACCAGTACGTGTTCTATAACACCGGGTTGATGTGGTGGTGATAGGTGTTCGCAAGTTGGTAATAACTCAATAACAAATATTTCCAATTTTAATTGATCATCAAATGGAAATAATGGCATCACCCGGATTTTTTTATCTTGAGGATGAAGTTGCTGTGTTTGTCCTTTACGATGAATTTGAAAAACTTATCGATCATATTAGCCAAGCCGAAGCACTAACAGAAATTGGGTTGCATTTAAATTATGAGTTTTACGGTGATAAAAGTTTGTTTTATTATTTTTTAACATTGAATAATATTTTGGAACAGGCGTTGCAGTTGTCCTTTAAGCTACAAAAATTATAGATTCAAAGGAGTTTGCCTGCTTGCTTTCTGCTTCGCCAAGGCTACGCAGAACAAGTCGCGTAAGCAGGCCTACGAATACTATTTCCCACGGTGTTTGACCTTAAATTTATATTTGCCATCTTCAAGATATGTTGTAATTTCTACGTTTATTCCTTCGACGGCAGATGAAGTTTCAACATTTTTGCAGAGCACTTCGGCGAATGCTTTCGGGTCGCGCATATAAGGATTAGTATTGATAACTAGCGTGTCTTTTTCGTCTTTCATAACGATTATTATACAATAAATTAGATTCATGAGTATTTTATGATAGCAGCGATTTATCTGAATGATGACTGCTTTACTTTGAAATTAACTTGACCTTATGCAAAAAACCCATTATCTAGCTATCCTGACTATAGGAATTTATTATGTTTTTATTTCTTGATGAAACTGGCGACTTTGGATTTGATTTTGAAAATAAGTCACCCTCGACTCATTTTTGTATAACTTTACTATTTTGCAAAAATAGAAAAACTTTATTGAATATACGATCCGCTGTTAAAAAACAATTTCGCGAAAGCTTTTCATGAAAAAATAAAAAATGCAGTTGCAGGAATTAAAAGGTTATAACACGACATTTGCCACAAAAAAATATTTTTATGAGCAAATATTAATGGCAGGTTTGGATGCACAAGAATTCGAAATTTATAGCATTATTGTTGATAAGAGGAAATTGCCCGTAAAAGTTCTACATGATTTAGAGGGAAACCATCGTTTGTATAATATTTTAGCTAAAAATGTTTTAGAGTTAATTGATTTTTCTGATTTTCGGGTGGGGAATTAGTACTTTTTGTCGATAGTTGCAAAGGTAATAAGGAACGAAAGATGTTTGATGAATATATTTGTTTGCATATTGAAGCGAGATTACCAATCAATACATCATTAGATATTAGTCATAATATTTCTCACGAAACACCAAATTTGCAAGCAGTCGATTTATTTTGTTATGGCGTTGTGCGAAAATATGCTGAAAATGACACTGAGTGGTATGATTGCTTTTCTAATAAGGTAGTAAAGGAATTAGTATGGGAGCCAAATTTTAAGTAAAAAAAATGACGGAGCCTTCTATGTCTCTTATCCCATAGCTCATAACCCACTCTTGCAGGCAGCACTACAGGCACATAGATAGGTCACTTACCCGTCATTGATAAGTTTAGCAAACTTGACTAAAAAGACAAGGTGTAAATAAGGAAGTTTTTTTTAAATGAAACTATTATTGACCATTGTGAGGCATAATAACCATAATTATTGTTCAAACTTGCCTACTTTATTAAGAAAAGCTTAAGTACAAAATGTTTTTATAATAGAGTAAATATAATGGAGACGGTATGCCAATAGCGAAATTAAACGGTTTTAATATCAATTATGACGTGTTTGGAAATTTGGATGCATCCAATGATCGAACCATTATTTTTGCGCATGGAAATGGTAATTGTTCAAAAAACTGGCGTGACTTAGGCTATTTAGAACAATTTGAGGCAGAAGGCTTCCGCGTTGTTGTTATGGATGCATTAGGTTATGGCGCGAGTGATAAACCATTAACTCCAACGGAATATACGGCAGAACGTCGAGCCGCGGACGTAGTTGCCCTGATGGATTTCTTGGGCATAGACCAATGTCATTTTTTTGGTAGTTCAGTAGGCGGTAGTTTGGGCTATGTATTAGCAGCTTTATATCCAGAACGATTTTTATCATTTAGTATCGGTATGGCTCATGCCTATGGTAGCAAGCAAGAACCCTCTAATGTACATGGTGATGAGACTAAGAAACTCTTAGCAGAATTACCCGCCGAAGAGTTCGTACAGTATTATGAAAAATTATTGCAGCGCCGGTTTCCAGAAGGTGTGCGGCAAACTTTCTTAAGTAATAATCCACAAGCCCTTATCGCCGCAAATACGATCACATGGCCTGATAATTCATCATCGTTAAGTAAGTTAAATGTGCCAGTACTAATTTTTGCTGGCGAACGTGAAGAGCAATTAGTACCACATATTAAAACAACCGCAGCACTGATCCCTAATTGCACTGTTAAAATTCTGCAAAATAGAGATCATGCAGAAGTTTATTGGGGTGGCAAAGAAGTTGCACCAATAGTAATAGAGTTTATTAATAACGCTATTTAAATGGGTTGAAACTTATTGTGCTATCAGGATTTTCAGGAAGATTTCTTTTCATCCGATTTACAATAAAGGTTGCCGGAATGGTTATTATAATAGCCAAGGCATAGGTATAAATTTGGTAACCATTCAGCAAAATACTAATTATTTTAAAAAAGGTGTAAAAAAACTTGACAGGTTTTTTAGTATGATTTGCAGAAATGAAATGTGTGTTAAAGGTTGCTTTGTTGAGTACTCTGTAACGATCACAAACGATCGAGAAGAGGTTTGTTACGAAACTCTGTAGGGAGTTGAGATCTGAAAAAACAAATGCGCCCAGGGATCTAAATGAGGGCGAAAAAATCGCTTTAAAAAGCCATGTTAAGATACCCTCTGAATTTAACAGATGGCATGCTAATGAAAATAGAAAGCATTGATATTAATAAAACGCTGAAGCGCGCGCGTCAACAATTGGCGGAAGACAAGAGTATTTCTCTCGGGTTAAAGTCGCTAGTGGAACTTCTACTCGTGATCATCACCTTGTTAAGCAACCGTCTCAATCTTAATAGTCGCAATAGCAGTAAGCCGCCCGGTGCAATATGGCCCATCATTCAAAGCGCATTCGGTGTACTTATCGCAATTTCAGTTAATTCCGTACAACCGTATAGAAGACTATTTTAGTCAAGAAATAAAGGTTCCCGTAAGTCTAGGCTCGATTTATAACTTCAACAAAGAAGCCTATGAGCTGTTAGAACAATTTGATGCTATCGTCAAACGCAAGTTAATAGCTGCATCTTTTTTACACGTCGATGAAACGGGGATCAACGTAAACGCCAAGCTTGCATGGCTTCACGTAACAATAATGGAACGTTTGAGTATGAAACGGTTTTTAGTTGTTGATAAAATATTCTTGCTAGGATAAATTGGAGCAGGATTTTTATTTTTGAAGGGTGTGAGATGAAAAATTTTTGGAATGCATTTGAGGCTAAAGAATTTAGTAACGCACAGCAAGAATTTGTAAAGCTAAGTAGTGAAGAGCAAACAACCATTTTGGGTGAGCTATTCCAAAAAAGCCAATATGCGAGTATTCCTCATTCTGTATCTGTCGTGTTTCGTGAATTACACGATGGTAAAACCTTCGAAGATTTTAATGAGGCGCATCAGCCCCCCAAAGATATGTGTGATCCCAAAAAGTTATATGGTGAAACCTATCAACAATTCTTTAAAGCCCCCATTCGAGTTATCAATGCAGTGAATTTAAATAATTCTAAAGAAATTGTTTCCGTTGGTATCCATTGGCTTAATGAAGAACAAGCGCAACACTTTGCTAAAATGATGGAAACTGCGGGTAAAGATGAAGGTAATATTCGCCGGGCTGCTGCGATTTCGAAAGTTGCCGAGCAAAAAGGCTCAGGTGTTTTTATTGTTGAAGACGATCAAAATTTAGGGACGCCATTTTAAGGATAACGCGCTGGTTCGTTTTCCGGGCGAGTTGAAAAGCGTTTATAGGTCCAACCATATTGGTCGGGATAACGACGCACGATATTTTCGATGGCGGCATTATATTGAGTGGCGTCGGCTATCGGATCGTCTGAGGGATAATTCGCTAGCGGTGGTTGAAATTCTAATAGATAACGGCCATGGGGTAAACGGACTAAGAAAGCGGGAATGGCGATGCTGTTAGTTGATTTAGCGATTCGAGCGACGGTCGTCGTGGTGGCAGTCGGTACCCCAAAGAACGGTGCGAAGACGCTGCCTTTGCGACCGTAATCTTGATCAAAGGCAAAGAAAATGCGTTGGCCTTCTTTTAATAGCTGGTTGACGCGTTTGAGATCTTCAGCGAATAACACGTATTGCAAATAGCGATAACGCGCTCGATTAATTAAACAATCGACTAAGGAGTTACGTTGGTGTTTAGCTGTGGTACTCACGGGACGGGTAACGGTCGAGCACATAAAGCCGCCCAAATCGAGACTGGTCATGTGCGCGCTTAAGAGCATAATTCCTTGGCCTGTCTTTAGGCTTTCTTGTAAATACTCTAAGCCTTTGACATCTAATCGATTTTTTAGTTTATTGAGATTGCCCCAGCAGAGATAGACGGTTTCCATGGCACCCATACCATGGGCTTTCCAGCAGTCTTTGGCAATTTTTTGCCGTTCGGTTAATGATAGATCAGGAAAACAGAGTGCTAGATTGCGATCCAAAATGGCAGCGTTTTTAGGACTAAGTTTACTGGCTAGTAAGGCAAGTACCGCGCCACAGGCCAGCATTAATCGATAGGGTAAGCGAGTAAATAACCAAAAGAGGGTGACCAGTAGCCAAATGCCCCAGTAACGTGGTGCGAGGAAATTGCTTAGCTTGTCAGTTGGTTGTGGCATAGGAAAGGGAGTATAGCATAGGCAATGCCGCTCAAGAATTGTGTGATATGTATCACAAAGTACTTGTTATTCCTCAAGGAGCCAGGTAAGATCCGCCCTCTTAAATAGTCGAAGTTTTATACCAAAGAGAAAAAGTAGGAGTTGGTAATGGGTTTGTCAGCTGTAATAAAGAAAGATATCGCGGAAAAATTTCAACGTGCCGCGAATGATACCGGTTCTCCGGAAGTCCAAGTCGCCATTTTATCGGCGCGCATTGAAGATTTAACAGGTCATTTAAAGACACATAATCATGATTTCCATTCACGTCGTGGTTTGTTAGGAATGGTTAATAAACGTCGTAAATTATTAAACTATTTGAAAAGAAAAGATGGTACTCGTTATCAATCACTCATCGAGCAATTAGGTTTACGTAAATAGTTTTACAGTAGTTTCAATTAAGGGCGGACTCACCGCCTTTAAACTATCACTTCCCAGCACATTTAACATTGGAGAATCAATACGTGGAAATTAGCAAAAAAAGTATTCAATATGGCGCGCATACCCTAACGATCGAAACGGGTGAAATTGCTCGTCAAGCGACCGCTGCGGTGTTAGTAACCTTAGATGATACGTCAGTATTAGTGACGGTTGTCGGTAAAAAAGACGCGAAACCGGGTCAAGATTTCTTCCCTTTAACGGTTAACTATCAGGAAAAAACGTATGCAGCGGGTCGTATTCCAGGTGGTTTTTTTAAACGCGAAGGGCGTCCGACGGAAAAAGAAACCTTAACGTCACGTTTAATTGATCGTCCATTACGTCCGCTTTTCCCCTCTAATTTCTATAATGAAGTACAAGTTATTGCGACGGTATTATCGTTAGATCCGCAAATTGATTCGGATATTCCTGCCATGATTGGTGCTTCAGCAGCGATGGCATTATCAGGTATTCCCTTTAAGGGCCCAATTGGCGCTGCACGCGTGGGTTATGCCAACGGTCAATATATCTTAAATCCAACCGCCACTCAGTTACAAACGTCACAACTCGATTTAGTGGTGGCTGGGACTAAAGATGCCGTGTTGATGGTGGAATCAGAAGCCAAAATGTTATCAGAAGAGGTTATGTTAGGTGCGGTATTATTCGGCCATGAACAAATGCAGGCTGTGGTCAAGATGATCAATGACTTGGTTAGTGTTGCGGGCAAACCACGTTGGGCATTGGCTGCTTCTATTGATTTAAGTAAATTGCAAACTGACATTGCGAGCATGTCACACGCTGCGTTAGAAGCAGCGTATAACATTACGACTAAAACATTGCGTAGCGAAGCCATATCAGATGCGAATAGTAAAGTGTTAGCACGTTTTTGTGCGGCTGATGCAGTGCCTACTTACACGACTAACCAAGTGAATGCTATTTTTAAAGATTTAGAAAAAGATATCGTTCGAGGTCGTATTCTTGACGGCAAACCACGGATTGATGGTCGTGATACTAAAACAGTTCGTCCGATCCGATCACGCATTGGTGTATTGCCACGCACTCACGGTTCTGCTTTGTTTACGCGCGGTGAAACGCAAGCTATCGTAGTTGTCACCTTAGGCACCGGCAAAGATGCGCAATTAATTGACAGTTTAACCGGTGAAAGAAAAGATCCATTTATGTTGCACTATAACTTCCCTCCGTTCAGCGTGGGGGAATGTGGCATGGTGGGTAGTCCAAAACGGCGTGAAATTGGTCACGGTCGTTTAGCAAAACGTGCCGTTGCTGCCGTGTTACCCGATATGGACAACTATCCGTATGTGATCCGTATCGTATCAGAAATCACCGAATCTAATGGTTCTAGTTCGATGGCCTCCGTCTGCGGTTCAAGTTTGGCCCTGATGGATGCGGGCGTGCCGATTACTGCACCGGTAGCGGGTATTGCAATGGGTCTTGTCAAAGAAGAGGATCGCTTTGCTGTATTAACGGATATTTTAGGTGATGAAGATCATTTAGGCGATATGGATTTTAAAGTGGCAGGCACCAGCGAAGGCGTTAGTGCGTTACAAATGGATATCAAAATTGAAGGTATTACTGGCGAAATTATGAAAGTTGCGTTGGCACAAGCTAAAACGGCGCGTCTTCATATCTTGGGTGAAATGAATGAAGCTATTAGCACACCACGAGAAGAAATGTCAGAATTTGCACCGCGTATTACAGTGATCAGAATTAATCCTGATAAGATCCGTGATGTGATTGGTAAAGGCGGGGTTACAATCCGTGCGATCACTGAGGAAACAGGCGCTATCATTGAAATTACGGATGATGGTGTCGTGAAGATTGCGTCAGTTGATCGCGCTGCGTCAGATGAAGCGCGTCGTCGTATTGAAGAAATCACAGCTGAAGTTGAAGTCAATAAAATTTATCACGGTACCGTGGTCAAAATTGTCGACTTTGGTGCATTTATTAACGTATTACCTGGTCAAGATGGTTTGTTACACATTTCACAAATTTGTGAAGAGCGTGTTGAACGCGTGGAAGACAAATTGAACGAAGGCCAAAAGGTGTTTGTTAAAGTGTTAGAAGTTGATCGCAATGGTCGGATGAAATTGACCATGCGTGAAGTTCTGCAA
>SHZH01000062.1 GCA_009692385.1 Gammaproteobacteria bacterium
CGATTTTTTTGCCCTCATTTAGATCCTAGGGTGCATTTGTTTTTTTTAGACCTCTCTTCCTACTGATTTGTTGGATGGATTTAACCTTGATCATTTACGATCGTTACACACCCCTGAATACAACAACGTTTGCCACACATTTCATTTCTGCAAATTATGCTAAAAAACCTGTCAAGTTCTTTTACACTTTTTTTTAAAAAAATTTGCTGAATACTTACGTGATATTAACGATAATTTTTTATTTACTTTCATTACTTTTCTCCGGATGTAAGTGCTGATATACATCTTGTAAAATTTTGGCGCGAAGTGTTATTAATAAATTATCATTATCATTCGTATTACTGTTTCGCGAAAAACCAATCACGACATTTTCTTGAGGTAACCAAATATAATCAGTTACATAGCCCATAGTGCCACCTGGATATTCCCAGACTTGGCCGTAAGTTGGATCATAGGTCACGAGAAATCCTAAACCATAGCAATTAAGACTTAATAGATTAGTACATACTTTTTTTGCGGTATCACTATTAATATCAATAGGCTGATGAGTAGTTCTGCGGATCCAGCCATTATTCATAAAATACTGCATTTGCTCATGCGGCAAAAATTGATCGTGAAATAACGCATAAATCGTTTCAACTAAAGCATGTGTATTTCCCGTTAAAGCTCCAGCGCTGGCAGCAATATTTAAATTAGCATTGGTGACATTTTGTCCAATAGTAAACCACGGAAACCAACCACCCATGGAATAACCATTAATCATGTTTGCCAAGGTTCCAGCAGTATAAGGTGTTTGATAAACTACGTTATTGCCCGCATGTTGCATCGCAGATAAAACTTGATTTTGGATCACGTCCGAAAAATCTTGTGCATACAATTTTTCAACGAGCATACCTAAAATGATGTAATCCGTATTTGAGTAGCTCCAACCTTGGCCTGCTGGGAAACAACCAAACTCCACTTGGCAACCACGATGATTTTGATAAGTCGTAACCGAATCAACAATACTCGCTAAATCCGTAACACGATACGGATCGAAACCTGGAAGTCCTACATACTCCGGAATACCACTCGTCATGTTCATCAATTGTTTAATCGTGACAATTTTCCAAGCCTCAGGCCAGGCATTATTACTCGCATCAAAATGCTCTGGGAAAACATCGTATAAAGTTCTATCTAAATATTGTTTCGGATCGATTTGGTTTTTATTGAGATATTGAAAAATCAGCAAACTAGTAAATTCTTTGGTGATGCTTCCCCATTGCAGCAGCATATTCGTTGTTGCAGGCGTGTCACTCTCTTTCATCTGTTTACCCGCGATGTAATCACGCGGTCCTCGTTCATTAGGTAACAAGATACTTAGCTGAATAGCCGTAAGGCCTTCACTGGCTGAATATTGCTGCACATAAGTATTAATATCATTTTGCAATTGAGTATCTAATTCATCGGCATAACTTGGTAATGCCCAGGTAGCAGTAAGACTTATTAACATAGTCGTTAATAATATTTTCTTTAGCGTAAACATGATTATTTTTCCTCTTTAATATTTTTAAAAAATGTTATAAATCGCGCCGATGCTTACGGCAAATTTTTGTTTATGATTTACTACTGGACTTTTAGCAACTTGACCTAAATCACTGGTGCCTGTCACGCTGCTAGTAAACATCCAGTGTTTATTAAAAGTGTACATACCGGTCACACCGTAGGTCACATTATCGAAACCGCCGTTTGGACTGTAGATTGATAAACCACTCGCACTTGATTCACTCGCGCTCACACCATATAAAGATTGTGCGTAACGTCCATCGTCATATTGCAAACTGATCACCGCATTCAAAACTAAATCTTTAGTGACTGGCACAGCACGAAGCGCGCTGGCTTGGTAATAACCGGCACCACCGAATCGACCGATAGTTGTGTACGCTGCAATGTTGAAGTCATACAGCGCGATGGTGTAATTGGCGAATACGCTGCTGAGCACCGCATTATCCGCATCTTGCAATCCTGAATGCGCTGCGGAACGTCGATTGCCATGGGTCGAAACCAAACTGGTACCAACCGTCCACAGCGACGTGTTAATAAAATTAACGCCGACGGCTTGTTGGCCTTGGCTTGAGTTTACAAAATAACGGTTTTTGTAATTAATGTTGAAGAGCAAATCAAGTTGGTTATTAGTGCCCAAACCACTCGCACGGGGAAAATTAGGTTTATAAACATACACCACGGGTGTTTCAAGACCTATCATACCGGCCCACGGTGTACCGCTGGGCATATTGCTGCTGCTATAAGTAAAATTATTCGTTAAATTATTGTAAATCACGTCGGTGCCGTGATCATTGGTAACATCCGCATAACTCGGCAATACCCAAGTAGACGTTACGCCGAAAAACATCGTAGCTAATATAATTTTCTTTATTATGAACATGATTGGTTATCCTCTTTATTATTTGCCTTCCTAATCGAGACATGCACAATTATAGACCAATTTTAAACAAAAGCAATACTTTATTTAATTTTATTAAATTATATTTACTTTTTATTAATTTTTGTTAATATTATCTTAATCTTGGCTTGCTATTATGCTTTCATCACCTATATAAACCAAAAAAACCTGTCAAGCTTTTTTTATGATTTTTTGAAAAAAATTTGCTGAATACTTACTCTTCGTCCATACTATGTAAGATAATTTAATGGCGATTCTATGAGGAGTAATTGATGAAATTGAAGGCGTTATGTGGCGCAATGATTCTATTGGGTATTTTCAGCAATCCCGTCTTTGGGGATACAATTCAGCAAACACCTCTTCCTAAACCAGTTATGACCCAAACACAAGAAATGTTTTGGTATAACCTTATTGATCGTAATTCTGACTATACGGGCCCCGTCGTATTTAACCAAACAAATCATCTCTCAGGGTTTATCTCTGCCTCATTAAATGTTCAAACGAAACGTTCCAGCTACGCTTCTGATTCACAAAACGATAAGGGCAGTACATCCTTAAGTATTACCAATCCCGAGCTTTACTATGACTCACAAGTTAATCCTTGGGCATTGGCACACGTGGCCTTGAGTTATAACAATGACTTCAATAACAGCAGCAATTTTGGCCAAATGGATATGTTTTTCACGGAAGCCAATGTGACACTACAAAACTTCACTCAAGGTGGCAATTTGTGGAGTAAAATCGGCATGCAGTACTTGAATTTCGGTGCCGATCACAGTGATTTATTTACCAATCCTGTAACCTTCGACCTATATCAAACAAATGCCCCTGCGGCAACCATTGGCTTCGTGAATGTCGATGGCTTTTATGGCGATGCTTTTGCTTATAACGGCGTACCTTATGGTAGCCCTGCAACCGATACCAGTGGCCAGCCCTCTCCTCAAGTAGCTGATAATTCAAATAACATCCATGGCTATGGCTTAGATTTAGGTTATATTTACGGCACATCCACTAATGGCTTCAATTTAGTTGTCGATTATTTAGCCGATTTAAATACTACATTAATGATGCATTGGAACAATTTTAGCAACAAACTCACTCCCACTAAACAGATCCCTGGCGATGCGGTTGATGCCTACTATCATATTGGACCTTGGGCATTTGATGCTAGTTACGTTGCAGCCCTTTCTAGCTATGACAGTTCGCAATATAAGTTTAATGGTCAAGGAGCCAAACCTGCGGCCTATGCTCTAGAAGCTGACTATAACTTTGGTACCACGCATCCACAATCATTCGCACTAGGTTTTCAACAAACACGAGATATGTTAGGCATGAGCGCGTTTGGTGGCGGTATCGCTATGCCAAAAACACGGATTGATTTCACCTGGTTTTATACCATCGTTAATAATATGAATTTGAATTTTGAAATTCAGAATAATCAAGATTATCGCAAAAGTGATTCCATGTTGACGAAGGGCACGACTACAGCAGGAACCGGTAATAGCTATAATTATTTTGGCGTTGGCTACAAGCTGATATTTTAGCTTATTATTTAGCAAATTTTTGTACGATCTGATCAATCCTCGGCTGATCCATTGGGATCATATGGCCTGCATTGAGTACTCTAACCTATTCTAGCTCACCGCCTGAGAGCTTGTATCTAATATCATTTGAGTCTTATTATCCCGCCAGACTTTATTTTTGGCATCATAAAAGGCTGGATCGATTTGAAAACAAAAAGTATCTTGACCAGCAAGACAAGCATCTACTATCGAAATTCCACTACAATTTCTTAATTGCTTTCTTATGTATACAAGCTCTTGAGGCGAAAAATTGAGCGGACACTCTCCAGATTGTGCGAAAAAATCCTTGTTCGTTTTACATTGCAATAATTCTGACTGACCTGAGTTCTTCTGAGCAATGGGAGATTTAATCGAAGACGCCTTTAATCCAAACCGTTTCACCGTGCTGTCTGGCACTAACAGAGCCGTCTTCTCATCCAGCATAATTCCATTTTTTAATGCTGCTACATCGCGGTCAGGATCGATATGTATTGATCGCAGCATCTGCGCAATTTCTCCTCGCGGAGCATAGCGATACTCCCACGGTTGCTTATTCTGCTTATCTCTCGTAGAAACACTACTGTATTGCGCATTTAATAACATTTTTACGATCTCTTTTTGACCGAAAGCATAAGCAAAATGCAAGGGTACTCTGCCATTATGATCAAGAGGCGTTTTAAAAGAGTCTTTATCCTTTGCTAGGATAGTTTGCACAAGTTTTGGCGACATGATCATCGTCGCTAACATTAATGGGGTTTTGCCTTCATGATCCTGCAATTGATAATTGATGCGTTGTCCTGCTTTTTCAGTTTCTTCAATAAAATATATCGCACCTTCGCTATTTTCATTGGCTAGCATAGTATGCAGTGGCGTACCACCATACGTTGTCTCAACGCTATTACAATCTACATGATTGCGCAGCAGTAATGTAATCGCTTCTCGAGCATAGGGACGTAGGACTGCAATATGCAAAGCGGAATATCCCTCTACGTAATTATAGCGAAGAGCCCCCGCTGCTAACGCAAATTTAAAGTCATCTAAAGAAGTACTCGGATCGAGAAGGCATAGATTGTACATATTTTTTTACCTTTTTTATTATATTTATAGTAAATCGGAAAAGTTTGGTCGGGACGAGAGGATTTGAACCTCCGACACCATGCCCCCCAGGCATGTGCGCTACCAGGCTGCGCTACGCCCCGAATAAATTTCGGGGCTATATTATCAAAATGGTACGGAAATACTAGCTGATTTTCAATTTCTTAGCAGATAGATAATTCTTATGAGCTCTGTTTCGAATAGAAGTGACTTTGGATGATCCCACTTCAGTACCCAAAATTTTAGCAATTTCGACAGGATCATCCACTACCACACCTTCTCGCATAACCAGATCATGGAATTCTTTCTCTTCAGGTGTGAGTTCGTCAATAGGCTCTAGAGTCCAATCTAAATCACGTACATAAATTTTCTTTTTCATAACTCGCCTCTCATTTTCTTATTCAATTTACGACTTTTATAAGCTGTTTTAATGAATATCTCATTTTGTGTCGTTACGAAAAGTACACATATTGCATATCCATCATAATTTAAAATAAACATTTTTTGATTAATACGGTTCGGTACATCTCTAATGTCTTGTATATTATTACTAATTATCAGGCTAGCAACACGTTCAAAATCAATATTTCGTATTTCTTTAACTAGCTTAGCTTTTTCTAAAGTCCATCTAATAGTTTTCATATATTGAACTCTTTCATTATAATAGATAAATTATATACGAGATCGATTTAAAAATGAATTTAAATAAAATATGAAACGAAAAGTCCGTCTTTATCTTGAATTGATGCGCTTCAATCGACCTACGGGCACGTATTTATTACTCTGGCCTACGCTGTGGGCATTGTGGATAGCCGCTGCCGGATATCCCGCCATTAAGATGATGGTGATTTTTGTATTGGGCACGATCATTATGCGTGCTGCCGGCTGCGTGATCAATGATTTCTTAGATCATAAATTTGACGCACATGTCGAACGCACTCGTCTGCGTCCTTTAGCTGCTAAGCAAATATCAAAACGCGAAGCGATTATCTTATTTTTAGTATTAATTTGCGCCGCATTAATTTTAGTATTGCAGCTAAATTTATATTGTTTAATCTTAGCTGTTATTGCCGTATTGCTGACTTTATTTTATCCATTATGCAAACGCTTTTTTGCCGTACCACAATTAATACTCGGACTGACTTTTAATGGCGTATTATTTGCCTTTGCATCTGAGCAAAATCATTTGTCACTGCTCGCTTGGATTGTCTATGCCACGGCTTTCCTCTGGGCGATGGCGTATGACACGCAATATGCGATGACCGATCAACCAGATGATGAATTACTTGGTTTAAGATCCAGCGCGATTTTTTTTGGCAAGCACGTTAAATTATTTATTCTGATCTTTCAATTATTATTTCTAGTGGGATTAATACTAATGGGGTGCTTAGCAAAATTAAATCAGTTTTATTGGCTGAGTTTAATTCTGATCGCTGCCCTCATTTCGTATCAACAAAAATTACTCCGCCGTCCCGGATGCAATGCTGGTTTCAATGCATTTAAAAGCAACAATTGGATGGGCTTAGTTATTTTCATCGGGATTGTTTTAAGTTACTTACTGCCGAATTAACTTACCCTGCGCAAAAACCTATTGGTACTTCTTTGGCAATACCATTTGGATAACCGCGATATTGAACACCGTATACTTTATTTAAATAGGCTAGATAACCCGTTTGACCACATCCTAAACGTGCATCCAGATCTTTCCAATCCACTTTGTTACCCTGTGTCACGGTAGCAGCTGCTCCCCACGCCGCTTCTGCTAAACCGGCCATTTTGGGTGAAGCCATATAGATCATATGATCATAATTCGTTAAATTTTCTGACCATAACGTTCCTTCAAGACCTTTAATATTTTTTAGTTGATCTCTGGATAAACCCGCCAATACGGCATTCGCACTTAAAGCACTTGATAATGCAGAATGCGTATCCAAAAATGCGCCTGCCCACGTAAAACCTGGTTCGGTTACATCCGGTGTATAAGCGAGATCAAAATAATTTTGATCGGCAAAGGCTAATACCACAGGATAATGATTTTGCGCCAAACTAACCGCTTGCGGAATTCCCGGTGTCGAGGTATTCCAAACCCACACGTGACCCGATTGCGCCGCAGGCACAATATTCGTACCCAGCGTCATATCATCATTTTGAACATACTGCTGCCAGCCGGATATTTTTAATGCAGGACTCTTGCTTGCTAACAGTTGGAAAAATTTATGGGATTTTTCTAGCGAACTTAAACTAGCCCAAGCGCCGGTACAACTCGCATCAGTCGTCCATGCTCCGGTACTCACTTCATCCCCACCGACACTCAGCTCATTGAGCGCATACAGCGTGGTCTGGTTTGCAAATAGTACCGCTGTTTTAGCAAGGATATCATCAATCAGTGTAGTAAAAGCGGCACCCACTGAAATGGCGGTATTGTAGGTACACACTGGCAGTACATCATCATTGTAACCTTGCACCGAAATAAATCTAGATTGATCATTCGGATCAACTAATTCTGCAGGAAATGCTTTGATCAACGCTCGTACATGACCTGGCATATCAATTTCTGGAATAATCGTGATGCTTCGAGCATTCGCATAGTTGATTAATTGCTGTAGATCCGCTTCACTGTAAGTACCCGTATACTTCGTGTCGACCGATGGATACGCTGCCGCACCTGAATTGGTGATATCTAAATTTTTCTGAAGAAACATCAAAGCTATCATACTATTGCCGTAACCCCGCGTGTCAGAAGCCATCGCAATGGTATCGTAATGATCTTTGAGTCCAATACGAAATGCTTCATCATCGGCAAAATGCACATGTAAAGTATTCAGCTTATGTGCTGCCGCAAGATCAATCAATTTTTTGATCTCAGCCACACTAAAAAAATGTCTCGCCGTATCCAATAGTACACCGCGGTATTTAAAACGTGGATAATCAGTTATCGTGTAGGCGGGGATGCTGATACTTTCTGCCCATAGTTGCCGCAAAGTTTGTAATGCATAAAAAACACCCGTATTATTTAATGCGTAAATATGGATGGCATTGCTGCTAACCACGATTTGATAACCCTCTGGATTATTATCAATAAGGGCTGAATCGGCGATCTGGCTAATGACAATTCCTATATTTGCGGATTGATTATCGACGGTTGCACTCAGTTGCAAATCATTTAATAAATCAGTAGCAAAGAATTCTGCTACCGTATTATCACTATTTAGTGTGTTATGGATGCTCATATCCGTTTGTAGAGTATACGCTCCCGTACCTAATACATAATTTTGTGGTGACGGCACAATATTAGACGTGCTGCTCACAGTATTTGAATTATTCCAATTATCACTAACATAGGTATTGATGCTTTGTGTCACCGCAGACTGATCATAATTGAGCAAGGTATAATTGCTCGGTGTCGTTGAAATATTCGATACCAAGCCCACATTGATCATGAAAAAACTCTGTGGATACGCTGAATAATTGCCGGCGTTCCACTGATTGTTATGTGCTAATGTAATAACATATTGCGTATTGGGTAATAAAACGAAAGACGTTTCGGGCGCTAAAATTGTGGTGGAACCAACACTTTGATCAGTTTCGGTAATTGAATGCGATTGCTGCAGAACTAATGATGCGCAATTGGTTGGCGCACTCACGCTGCACACTTGCATGCTGAGACGCGGATTAATATTTTGCGTCTTTGACGTCAGCGCCGCAAAGGAACGCGGCATATAAAAACCGAATTGCCAATTCGTTAATTGACTCACACCATTCGTGAATTTGATCTGGCTTGAAAATTCAGAGGCTTCTGTGTCGCCTGCCATCTGCCCCACTTGAACGGAATTAAGGGTGATCAGTGGCGTGCTACTCGCGACAGTAACATATAATCGATTTGCTTTAGTTGCTTGCGAACAGGCATTGGAAGTACCATAACAGATCCCAGGAGTGCCGTAAGTTTGTGCGGATTGATCCACCACACTCGTCACTAACAAACGTAGTG
>SHZH01000063.1 GCA_009692385.1 Gammaproteobacteria bacterium
ATCTGGCGTAGCATTATGGCGGTGAGAAACCGCGAGGTGTTAATTCGCGGTTTTTAATAATAATTACGGTGTTTCTTTATTTTTGATGCCTGAAATTATTAATTGATAACATTAATAGCAAGGCTGTGGAAGTACAACTATTATTTACAGACCCAGGCAAAAATTTTCTGCCTAACTTGCCAGGTAAAAAAAGATAGAGAGGGCGACCAGCGGGTCGCCCCTACGAGGCTTCAGGTAATTTCGGCTCGACTTGTAGCAACAGAACTCGCCGTTTATTTGATCTTAAAACTTTAAAATTAAAGTTATCAAAACTAATTTCTTCCTTTCGTTTTGGAATGTGTCCAAAATGAAGCAGCACCAAACCACCAATAGTTTCACATTGTTCATTGTCTAACTTGGTTTTGAAATGGTCGTTGAATTCATCGAATGGTGTTTCAGCTTTTACCACATAATAATCATCAAATTTTTTAATATAGGCTTCATCGTCAACATCAGATTCATCTTCAATTTCACCGACGATCTGTTCTAATACATCTTCCATAGTGACGAGACCGACTAAGTTCCCATACTCATCGATCACCATCGCCATGTGGGTACGACGTTTTTTAAAATCATTCAGCAATTTATCTAAGTGCTGGGTTTCGGGTACGACCATGGCAGGTTGCAATAAGCGACGTAAATTAAATTTGTTTTTTTGATCATCAAGCGTAAATTGCAGAATGTCTTTAGCGAGTAAAATACCTAATACAGTCTGTGTATCTGGCACCAAGACTGGATAGCGAGAGTGCAAGGAATCAACGATAGTGCGAATGATCTTCTGTAACGAATGATCAGGAAAAATAGCGATCATTTGTGAGCGCGGGATCATGATGTCGCGCACTTGCATTTGCGAAACTTGTAATACACCTTCGAGCATTTCTTGCGCATCGCTGTCGACGATGTGCTCGGCTTCCGCAGCGCGTAAGGTATCGATTAATTGCTCACGATTCTGTGGGCGGCGTAACAACGTAGCGAATAGGTTGTCTTTCCATGCTTTAAAATTCCAGTCATTCATAGGGATCAGCATAGCCTAATTTTTGCAAAAAAGCGATTTCTTTAGCTTCCATGATCTCCGCTTCAGCGGTGATTTTATGGTCATAACCGAGTAAATGTAGTGTGCCGTGGAGCGTGAGATGTGCCCAATGTGCGAGCGCGCTTTTATTTTGCGCGACTGCTTCTGTGGTAACTACGGGTGCACAAATCACTAAGTCGCCTATTAAGTACGAAGCGGCTTCGCCAGGAAATGGTTCATAGGGAAATGATAATACATTGGTGGGTTTATCTTTATTGCGATAGGTTTTATTTAACTGCTGCATTTCTTCGGTATCAACAATACGCAGCGTGATTTCACCGGAAATATTTTCAGCAGTGGCAACTACATTAAGCCATTGCTGAAATTGTTTTTTGCTGGGGACGAAAGCATGAGTAGAATCGTTTTGTAAAATCAATTTGATCTGATTGATCTGATTGATCTGATTGATCTTAGGCACACTTCTCAACCATTTCAACCATGTTGGCACGTAATGAATTGGGTTGCGCATCGGTGATCTTGAGATCAATAAATTGGCCGATCAATGATTCATCTGCTTGAAAATGAACGACGCGATTATTTTCGGTACGACCAGCGAGATCACCGCGACCTTTTTTGGCATGGCCATCCACTAATACGCGTTGTACGCTGCCAACCATTGTTTCACTGATCGCACGACCTTGTTGGATCAAACGGGCTTGTAATACTGCCAAACGTTTTTTCTTTTCTTCCATCGTGGTGATATCTTTTAATTTTGCCGCTGGCGTACCCGGGCGCGGACTATAAATAAAACTAAAACTGAAATCAAAATTAATATCGTGTACTAAATTCATGGTGTCTTCAAAATCACGTTCAGTTTCACCGGGAAAGCCAACAATGATATCAGTCGAAACAGAAATGCCCGGACGCACTTGACGCAATTTACGCATTTTCGACTTGAATTCTAAGGTGGTATAACCACGCTTCATCGCCGCTAAAATGCGATCGG
This sequence comes from Gammaproteobacteria bacterium, assembly GCA_009692385.1. GTDB lineage: Bacteria > Pseudomonadota > Gammaproteobacteria > JABDGN01 > JABDGN01 > SHZH01. Next base: position 2,058 of record SHZH01000063.1, read on the forward strand.
ATCCGCTTTGTACCGGTAAATGTAAATGGGTCGCTAATTCGGGCACTTCAGCATAGGCACGGATTAAATTATCCGAAAACGCAGTGGGGTGTGAGGTCGTGAAACGAATCCGATCAATGCCATCAATGGCGGCGGTATATTCAATCAGCAAGGCCAGATCTGCCATTTCGCCATCGTGCATTTTACCTAGATAGTCATTAACGTTTTGTCCTAAGAAAGTCACTTCGCGTACACCTTGCGCAGCCAGGGAAGCTGTTTCGGCTAATACATCATCAAACGGTCGACTAATTTCGGGGCCGCGCGTATAGGGCACGACACAGAAGGTACAGTACTTACTGCAACCTTCCATAATACTCACTTGCGCTGTGACGCCTGAAGCCTTAGGTTCAGGCAGTCGATCGAATTTTTCAATTTCAGGAAACGAAATATCAATCGCTGGTTTATGTGTCGCGCGGACACGGTCGATTAACTCAGGCAAACGGTGCAAAGTTTGAGGTCCAAAGATCACATCCACATAACTGGCGCGCTTTAAAATGGCTGCGCCTTCTTGACTGGCTACACAACCACCGACACCAATGATTAAATTAGGATTTTTTTTCTTGAGGGGACGAAAGCGACCTAGTTCAGAAAAAACTTTTTCTTCGGCTTTCTCACGGATCGAGCAGGTGTTGATCAAGATCACATCGGCTTCTTCCATATTTTCAGTTAATTGCAAATTATGGCTGGCACCCAGCACATTAGCCATCTGATCTGAATCGTAGGAATTCATGGCGCAACCCTGAGTTTTGATAAATAGCTTTTGGCTCATACTATATAAACCTGTATATAAAATTGGCCGTTATTGTACCAGGAGTTAGCAAAAAGAGTGGCAAATTTGTAATAGGGCAAGTATACTTACAAGTAATACTTGTAAGACAAGTGCTCAGGGGGCAAAATGCAATCACTAACCATTAGATTATCTGAAGATATTGATGTGAGACTCAATAAACTCGCTCAAAGAACGCACCGTACCAAGACATTTTATGTGCGCCAGGCGATTCTCAATTATCTTGAGGATTTAGAGGACACCTATGATGCCGTCAATATTTTGCGCGAAGAGCAAGCGAGTTATACATTAGCCGAAGTGGTGAAAGATTTAAATTTTACCGAACAGGAGTTAAAAGAAATTGGCTTGGGAAATTGAATTTAAACCAAGTGCGCGTAAAATTTTTGATAAATTAGATCGTTCTATTCAAAAGAAAGTCCTTAAATTTTTAAACACAAAAATTGCGCCGCTTAAGGATCCCCGAGTGTTTGGCAAACCTCTGCAGTACGAGCAATATGGTTTATGGCGTTATCGTGTTGAAGATTATCGAATTATTTGTCAGATTGATGACGGTACGATAAAAATTGTAGTCGTGAAGGTCGGTCACCGTCGCGATATATATGACGAATAAATTTCTATATTATTAATTTGTTAAATTGTCTACGCCAGCGCAGCCATAAAATGACGGCCGCGATGAAAATTCCCAGCGCGATGCCACACCAAATACCCACGCCTTCCCAGTGGAATACAAACGCAAATACATAAGCCGAGCTAATGCCAATACCCCAATAGGCAGCGAGGCCGAGCAGCATTGGTACGAACGTATCTTTAAGACCGCGCAATAGACAGGTCGTGAGTAATTTGAGTGAATCAAAGCACACGAAGGCAGCGGCCACCGAGAAAAATGATTGTGTGGTGGTGACGAGCAGGGGATCAGCCTCACGTGAATGCGTAAATAACCAAATCAGTGGCATTTTAGCAAACACAAAGATGGTGACGAAACAGCCGGAAATTAAAATCGTCAGTAAAGCATTGGCTTGTGCCGTGCGTTTGATACTCGCCACATCGTTTATCGCTGAAAATTTTGCGACCCGGATCGCAGCAACTTGGCTAAAGCCTAAGGCTAACAAGAAGGCCAGATCGACATATTGCATCACGATTTGATGCGCAGCTTGGTCAATGGGATTGATCCAGCCCATCATGATGGCCGCAACTAAGAATAACGTCGCTTCAAAAAAACCTTGCAAGCAAATCGGCGTGCCTAATTTAATGATGCTCATAAAAATTTTATTTTCAAGCGGTAACAACTTGGCCTTTAAAATTTTTGCAAAAGTAGGTTCAGATAATCCATACATGATTGTGGCTAGAAACATTAACCAACTCACTAGTGCGCCAGTCAGACCAATACCAAAAACACCTAATTTAGGGAAACCAAATATGCCGAAAATTACCACATAATTGATGGCGACTTTTAGCGGTAAGGCTATCGCAGCGACGATCATAATAATTTTCGTTTTTTCTAAGCAGGTGAAAATTTCTTTACAAAAGATATAGGCTAACACCGCGGGGACACACCATAGATCGCCCCATAAATACAGTTGCGCAATTTTTACGACATCAGGGTTTTGGTGAAAAAAAATAAAAATATGATTTGCGTAGGCATAAAGTAACATAATGGGAATACTGACAATGCCAATTAAATAGAGGGTATGTTGCCAGTATCGCGTCATGCGCGAAATGTCATTGGTTGCATGGGCTTCAGCGATCAATACGCCAGCCGCAGTCGTGATGCCGAGTAAGCTAACAATAATTACAATGCTAATGGTGATTGCCAAAGCTCCTGCTGCTAGGGCATGCACGCCGAAATAACCGAGCATCACACCGTCAATGACCTGTAAGCCGACTTCGGCCAATAATGCCGCCATCAAGGGTAATGCAAGACGCAGGGAAATATTAAATTCTTTTAGTAAAAGAGCATTCATAATTCTGTAGGGGCGACCTGCCGGTCGCCCTCTCTCGGGTTAATTCACAACGCTGGGGGGAGGGCGACCGGCAGGTCGCCCCTACAAAAACCCCGAGGTTACAGTTTTTTCTTCAACAATTCCGTGACTTGTTCTGGATTGGCTTTGCCCTTGCTTACTTTCATCACCTGGCCGACAAAAAAGGCGAATAACTTGTCTTTACCAGAACGATAGTCAGTTACTTGGGTAGGATTTTGGGCGATCACTTCATCGATAATTTTCTCAAGTGCACCGCTATCCGACACTTGGCGTAAACCTTGCTTTTCGATAATTTCGTCAGGAGTGCCTTGGGCTTCCCACATCGCTTCGAATACCGTTTTGGCAATTTTGCCCGAGATGGTGTTGTCGTGAATACGCGTTAATAATAAAGCGAGTTGATTCGCGGTCACTGGCGTTTGTGCTAATTCTAAATTATGTTTATTGAGTGCACCGAGTAATTCGCTGATGACCCAGTTAGCGGAAATTTTCGGCGCCGCTTGAGTATTTTTCACCACCGTTTCAAAATAAGCAGCCAATTCTTGGTTTGAAATCAATACGTCAGCATCATAGGCATTGAGTTCATATTCGCTTTTAAAACGCTCACGTTTTTCGTGTGGTAACTCGGGTAATTGCGTACGAATTTGTTCGACAAAGCTTTGTTCAATAACGACGGGTAATAAATCGGGATCGGGGAAATAACGATAATCATTAGCTGATTCTTTGCTGCGCATCGAGCGAGTTTCATTTTTATCGGCATCGTATAAACGCGTTTCTTGGACAATTCTTCCGCCATTTTCTAAAATGTCGATTTGTCGCGCCACTTCATGATTAATGGCGCGTTCGACAAAGCGGAACGAGTTGATGTTTTTCAACTCAGCACGCGTGCCGAATTCTTTCTGACCTTTGGGACGTACTGAAACGTTGGCATCACAGCGAAACGAACCTTCTTGCATATTACCATCACAAATGCCGAGATAACGTACTAACGTATGTAAAGTTTTTAAATACGCCACCGCTTCTTTAGCAGAGCGCATATCCGGCTCAGAAACAATTTCTAATAACGGCGTGCTGGCGCGATTCAAATCAATACCGGTCATGCCTGCGAAATCTTCATGTAACGATTTACCCGCATCTTCTTCTAAATGCGCACGCGTTACGCCAATCGTGAGGGTGGTACCATCTTCGAGTGTGATGTCCATTTTTCCTTCGCCGACAATCGGGATCGCAAATTGTGAAATTTGATAACCTTTGGGGAGATCTGGGTAAAAATAATTTTTGCGTTCAAACACCGAAGTCATGTTAATTTTGGCACCAATCGCCAAACCAAACAAGACTGCTTTTTTTACAGCATCTTTGTTGAGCACCGGCAAAACACCGGGCATCGCTAGATCAATGATCGAAGCTTGGGTATTGGGTGCTGCGCCATAAGCAGTCGCTGTACCCGAAAAAATTTTACTTTTGGTTGAAAGTTGGGCGTGAACTTCTAAGCCAATAACGGTTTCCCATTCCACTTTATCCATATTATAAGGCCTCCGGCGTTTGTGTATGCCACGTGGTGTGTTGTTGATATTGATGTGCCATGTTAAACAATTTTGCTTCGGAGAAATAATTACCGATCAGTTGGAAACCGACAGGCAGATCCTTTAAAAATCCGGCAGGTGCGGATAAGCCGGGTAATCCTGCGAGGTTAGTACCGGCAGTATATAAATCGGATAAATACATTTTGATCGGATCGTCCATGAGCTCACCAATTTTAAAGGCGGTGTTGGGCACCGTGGGAGACAATATGACATCGACTTGCTTGAATGCGACTTGATAATCTTGACTGATCAATTGGCGGACTTTTTGTGCTTTCAAATAAAATGCATCATAGTGGGTAGCTGACGATACATAGGTGCCGATCATGATCCGCCGTTTGACTTCAGCACCAAAACCTTCGCCACGAGTACGTTTGTACATATCTTCCAAATCTTTCGGATTACTGCAGCGATAACCGTAGCGCACGCCATCATAACGTGCCAAGTTGGAGCTGGCTTCAGCCGGTGCAATCACGTAATAGGTAGGGATCGATAAGCCAATATTGGGTAAACTGATCTCGACTAATTCCGCACCCAATTTTTCATATTGTTTAGCGACGGCATGTATCAAATCCATAATGGCCGGATCCGCATCGTTGCCAAAAAATTCTTTGGGTAAACCGATTTTTATACCGTGTAATGAATCGTTGAGATGGGCCGTGTAATCGGTCTGTGGCATTTCTAGTGAGGTTGAATCACGCTCATCAAAACCGGCCATGCAATTTAACATGATGGCGCAATCTTCTGCGGTGCGTGCGAGTGGACCCGCTTGATCTAAACTGGAAGCAAACGCGATCATGCCAAAGCGAGAAACCACACCGTAAGTGGGTTTTAAGCCGGTTAGATTACAGTACGCGGCGGGTTGGCGAATTGAGCCACCGGTATCAGTACCTGTTGATAACGGTGCGAAGCCCGCAGCGAGTGCAGCCACGGCGCCACCGGAGGAACCACCGGGAACGCGTTCCGGATCCCAAGGATTGCGCACCGGACCGTAGTAACTGGTTTGATTCGACGAACCCATGGCAAATTCATCCATATTAGTTTTACCTAACATGATGGCACCTGCGGCATTAAATTTTTCAATGACGGTCGCATTATACGGTGCAATAAAATTATCGAGCATCTTCGAGCCGCACGTTGTCTTGACATCTTTAGTGCAAAAAATATCTTTTTGCGCGATAGGAATGCCGGTTAATACGGTTGTGTCGCCTTTGGCGATGCGCTGGTCAGCAATTTTTGCCTGAGCCAATGCTAATTCGGGAGTGACCGTAATAAATGAATTGTACTGCGTATCTAACGTAGCAATGCGATCCAAAAAATGTTGCGTTAACTCAACGCTGGAAAATTCTTTATTCGCCAGTCCGGCTGCGAGTTGGATCACGGTTTTAAAATGTAATGACATATTTTTCCTCGACTATTACCACTGATCGTCATTCCAGCGAAAGCTGGGATCTAGTTTATTATAATTTTCCTGGATACCGGCTTTCGCAGGTATGACGGAGCTTAGGGCACTTAAAAAATCCATAAACTATTCGATGACTTGAGGGACTAAGTAAAGTCCCGCTTCAACTTTAGGTGCTAGTTTCTGTAGATAGTCGCGCTGGTCAACTTCCGTGACCACGTCGGCGCGTAAGCGTTGCACCTGATTTAAGGGATGCGCCATGACACTAACACTCGTTGTATCGGCTTGCTCAAGATTAGCGATTAAAGTCATGGTTTTTGACAACTCTATGACATATTTCGCCACGTCCGTCTCGCTAATGGCTAAGCGGGCTAAATGAGCCGTTTTATATATTTCGTCGCGTGTGAGTTCCATTAGAGCTACCTATCTGAGTATTGGGGGGGATTATACGCAAGAAAGTAGCATTACGCACTAGGCAATAAGGTTTGATAACGATAATGAGGGGCAAGCATGGTAATATAGTTATCCAACAGTCGCATTAATTCAGTCGCAACAGGATCTTTTAGTGGTGGGCACCGTTGCTGCGTACAGAATCCACGGTAAACTTCAGCAAGTATCATACAAAATGGATTAATGTCTTGTAGTCCAAATGTATTTTTGAAAAGATCGGCAGTGTTTCGATTAGGTCTGATTTGAAGATGTCTAAAAGTAAGCAAAATTAAAAATAACCCCCGCTCAGGGGTTCCTGCATTCTTATCAAAGAAAGCTTTTAAAAGTGATTGTGCCGTATCTGCATTCATATCGGGTGGATATAGCGAGAAGGTTCTCGATGAATAACTATCTTTAGGTAGAATGTATTGTAGTGGTTCGACAATGCACAGTTTCCAGCGCGCAATAATTTGCTCGAATTTACAGGTTTTATCCATCATTGTTTTACCTAAACGTAGCCATGTAACAGGCTCGCTAGCGAGTAGTGTTTTGAATGAGCTAAGGTTTTCTCCTAAGTGATAGGGAAGGGAGATTTTAGTT
>SHZH01000064.1 GCA_009692385.1 Gammaproteobacteria bacterium
TAGCCTCGGCCGTTTGGCCTTGTTGATCCAACACCGTCACCAAGGTGATGTTTTTATATTTTTCCAGATCAAATTGATAAACGTTATTAAATTGTGTGTTCTTAGCTGATTTCACCTCGATGACACCGGTCACTTTATCAGATCCGAGCACTTGATAACCTAAAGGCGCTAATTGCGCATTGACAGCATCCCAGGCTTTAGAATACACGCTATTAATTTTTAAAGTGGGCACTTTATAATTCGTCAACATTTGACTTGAAGCTGCCCTCTCACGTGTTACCGACTCATTAGTGGTGCTAACCGGCATGCCGGGTGGGACAATTGAAATCGGCGTCGTACCGCTCGACAACTGACCTTCTGGAACCGGATAAGTCATCTCCAATTTCGCCGCTGATACGGTGGGTGGCACTTGGGTTGGCGCGATACTTTTTGCTTGTAAATAACCATTTTCACGATTATGTATATAACCATCGGATCCAAATAAACAACTTGAGAGTAGACTGCTACTCGCCAAAATTAAAAAAATTCGTAATAATGATTTCATCATAATAATCCTGCTTGTTTTAATACTTGCTCAACGTTGACTTGAGCTGCGGTGCTGAGTGGAGTGAGTGGTAAACGCAGCACATTTTCAATATAACCCTTACGTGCTACCGCCCATTTAACGGGAATGGGGTTGCTTTCAATCCCCATCGCATGATGCACTGGCGTTAATTGCTGTTGGATGTGACAGGCCAAATCATGATTGCCTTTCAACACCGCTTCGCACATTGCGTGCATTTGCTCTGGTGCGATATTGGCACTAATACTAATCACACCGTTACCACCCGCTAACATAAAATCTAAACACGTGGGATCGTCACCGCTATAGAGTAAAAATTGTTCACCGCAAGCTGCACGGATCTCACTCACGCGGGATATTTGCGGCACCGCTTCTTTTAAACCGATGATCGGTGCAATCTTAGCTAAACGAATGACTGTTTCAGGCAACATATCACAACCCGTGCGACCGGGAACATTGTATAAAATAATCGGCAAGGTGACCTGTTCCGCAACACGGGAAAAATGTTGATATAAACCTTCTTGAGTAGGTCGATTATAATAAGGCGTAGCCATTAACAAACCCGACACACCTAGATCACATGTACGGTGTGCTAATTCAATAGTGGACTTAGTGATATTGGTCGCGGCACCAGCGATCACTGGCAAACGGCCATCAATGAAATCAACCACGAAACGAAGATACAGATCACGCTCGGCATCAAGCACCGCTGCTCCCTCCCCCGTACTTCCCAATGCCACAATCGCATCAGTACCGGCCGCGAGGTGCCACTCTAGAAGGCGTTCCACGGCTTGATAGTCAATGTGATCATCATCTAGCATGGGTGTAACTAAGGCAACACAGCTTCCCGTAAACATAAACTCTATCCAATAATTAATGAGACGTATAATACGTCAAAAAAAACTCGGCGCATAGAAGCGCCGAGTTTTTTATTCACAGTGAATAGTTAAGGTTAGAAACGTGATCTTTTATTACCACCGTTGTCACCATAGCCACCGCGATCACCGCGATCACCACCACCGAAGCCACCTTCACGTTTGCCAAAGCCACCACTACGAGGACGATTACTACCGCCTTCACGAGGTTTTTGTTCTTCCGCGATCATAACTTTAGGTGTGCGACCGTCTAAATCTTTACCGTTTAATGCAGCACAAACTGCATTAGCTTGATCTTCATCAGCTACAGTAATAAAAGCAAAACCTTTTGATTTGCCCGTTTCACGATCTTCAATCACTTTACCTTCGAGAACTTCTGTACCTTCCACATTATTCATAATGTGTGATTTTAAACTTTCGAATGTTGTTCCATAAGCGAGATTACCAAAATAAATTTTATTTTTTGGTGCATTTGTTGACATATTATTTACCTCTTAACTTGTCTATTTTTATCTTTTCAAGGACCAAGCAAGAGCACGGGAGCCTACGGAAAAGAAACTTTGTCTAGTGCAATAATTCGAACTGGACATCCTGACTATAGCAAATATTCAAGCTTTATACAAAGCTAATGCTAAATTAATTTTTTATTGTGGGTAGCGGATGTCACCGGCCAGTTATCAAATAGGGATTTCACTAGGGCTCCCAGTGGAATCGCAAAGAAAATCCCCCAGAAACCCCACAAGCCACCAAAAATCAAAATGGCAACGATAATCGCGATGGGATGGAGATCGACCGCTTCAGAAAATAGCAAGGGAACTAATATGTTGCCATCTACAGCAATGATAATACTATAGGCAATAACGAGATACCAAAAGTGAGCACTGACGCCCCATTGAATTAAGCCAACCGCAATGACTGGAAGAGTCACTACAATGGCACCAATATAGGGTATAAACACCGAGATCCCCACCAGCGCACCCAACACGAGCGAATATTCAAGTCCCAGCACTAGAAAGGTGACACAACTGACAAGGGTGATAATAATCGCTTCTAAAATTTTACCCCGAATATAATTGCCAATTTGACCGTGAACTTGTTGCCATACGGCCACTAACACCGCACGTTTTTGTGGAATAAAATGTCGGCCTAACCAAGCTAAGATCTGTCTTTTATCTGCTAGAAAAAAGTAAATCAGCAACGGCACCATGACTAAATAAACCACACCCGCAACAATATTTGGAATAATGACCAATGATTGACTAAGTAACATTTTAGCTAATCCAGCTGATTTACTTTGTAGCTCATTAAGCGCCGCATTTGCTTGCTCATCCGACACGAGTGGTATGTGCTTGATCAGTTTGATAATCGTATTATGAAGATCGCCAGAATTTTTAGGCAACTCATTCATCATATTAGTAAGTTGATGTGATAATACGGGTAATAAACCGACAATAATCAAAACACATAATGTAATAAATAATACAAAAACGATGATCACGGCAGCTAAGCGCGGCATGTTCAATTTTTTAATTAACCACGTAATCGGCCATTCTAAGAGATAGGCTAAAACAATGCTAACCGTCAAGGGCACCAACATATCGCTAATCGTATAAAAAGCAATGACTGCGAGCAATAAAAAAAGAAATAGATAAGCGGCTTCCGGATCGGAAAAATAGCGTTTACACCAATTTGTAATGACCGTGATCATATTTTCTCCTATTTTAGGAGGGCGACCGGCGGGTCGCCCCTACGCATTTTGTTAAAATTTCTTGATCAAATTCAGGCGACATTTCGGTAGTTACAGGTAAATACCAAAATTGTTCGGTGGCAAAATCGGTGCATTTCACCGCATCTTTCTCGGTCATTATAATAGGTATCTTGGGTTCTGCTAATAATTTTTGAAGATCTGTTATTTGATACGCGTAATGATCAGGAAACGCGTGTGGGATCACACATAAACCATGCCCTGTTAATAAATCAAAAAAACGCTGGTTATTACCAATCCCTGCCACTGCAAATACTTTTTTGTTGCGCCAATCGGCCAAGGTCTTTTTTTCAGCACTGCGAATATTAACGAGATCATCAAATTTAAGTTTTAATTCGTATTCAGCCAATTTAGCCAATTTAGCCAATTTAGCCAATTTAGCCAATTTAGTAAGAACCGCTTGGCCATTGGCAACAATAAAATCAACGTGCTTTAGTCGACTGACCGCTTCACGCAGCGGGCCCGCTGGTAAGCGCCATCCATTACCAAAACGCCGTGTAGTATCGATCACGGCAATTTCGATATCGCGCGCTAACGCATAGTGTTGCAAACCATCATCACTAATAATAATATTACAATCATATTCAGTGAGTAATTTTTTAACGGCTACCACCCGCTTACGACACACGACGATCGGAACCTGAGTACGCTGAGCAATCAGCACCGGCTCATCGCCAACGTGAGCAGGATCACTTTGTGCGGTCACTAAAACACAGTCTTGTGAGTTACGTGCATAGCCACGTGAAATAATTCCCGGTCGATAACCGTGTTGCTGTAACAATTGAGCCAGATAGATAACGAGCGGTGTTTTACCGGTACCACCCACGGTAATATTACCCACGACAATAATAGGTACATTAAATTTTTTTGGGGGGACGCAATGATAATAAAGGCGTCTTAATAAACTTAAAAATATAAACAAGCAAGATAGTGGTAATAATAAAATATTCCACCAGCGTATCGGCTGATACCAGCTCGCCTCAATTTTTTGCTTAAGTTTCCGCAGCATTTTGGTTGTAAGTAGGTTTAGGTGCAAATTGCATGTTATACAGATCGGCGTAAATTCCTTCTTTAGCTAGTAATTCGCGATGACTGCCCACTTCTACGATCGAACCTTGATCCATCAGTACAATTTGATCAGCATGCTCAATGGTAGAAAGTCGATGTGCAATCACTAAGGTAGTTCGACCCTGCATCAAATTTTCTAAGGCTTGCTGGATCTTGCGCTCTGATTCGGTATCCAACGCTGATGTCGCTTCATCCAAAATTAGGATCGGTGCATTTTTCAAAATGGCGCGCGCGATGGCGATCCGTTGCCTTTGGCCACCGGATAACAGCACGCCATTTTCACCCACTAAAGTGTCGAGTCCTTTGGGTAATTTTTCGATAAATTCCATTGCATAGGCTGCACGCGCGGCATCTTCGATTTGTTCACGACTCACCACATCTAAACTGCCATAAGCAATATTATGCGCAATCGTGTCATTAAATAAGGTGACATGTTGCGTTACAATAGCAATTTTACTGCGTAAACTAGTTAAGGTTGCCGAATGAATGTCTTCACCATCAATTAAAATTTCACCCGATGTCACATCATAAAATCGCGGCAACAGGCTCACCAGTGTTGATTTACCACTGCCCGAACGCCCTACAATTGCAATCATTTGTCCTGGTTTAGCGATTAAATTCACCTCTTTCAGTGCTGCTTCCGGTTGCGTTTTATACTGGAATCCCACATTGCGATATTCAATCTTACCCTGAATTTTTCCTAACACGGTCGTACCGGTATCCACTTCAGCTGGAGTATCTAATAAGTCAAATACACTTTGCGCACCTGCAATACCTTGCTGAATAATATTATTAACCGACGTGAAATCGCGCATGGGTTTAAAGATCGCTAACATGGAGGCGATGATGGCGATAAAGCCACCCGCCGATAAACCAAAGGTCGCTGGAGATGACGTCGTCACTAAATAAATTGTACCGCCTAACGCTAAAGCGCCAATACATAACACCACCATGGTACTGAGTGAATCGGTCATCACTACTTTAAGCGCCTGGTCACGATTCGACTGGTTATAATCGTTAAATTTCGCGACTTCATAACGCTCACCACCAAAGATCTTGACTACTTTATAACCTTCAATCACTTCTTCCGATACATGGGAAATGTCTCCCAAAAAGTTTTGTACTTTGCGACTGACGCGGCGCATGCGCTTACCCGTTGCCCGGATCACTAACACGATAATTGGCGCAATAAAAAGATACAATAACGTTAAACGCCAGTTAATACTAAGCATCACGATAAACAAACCGACAATAAGGGCTAAGGATTGCACGGCAGTCGATACGGCATTAGTACACGCGCTGGCGACTTGATCGACATTATAAATAATTTTGGAAAGTAATTGCCCCGACGCGGTTAAATCATAAAATGAAGCCGGCATTCTAATCAAATGGACAAACATTTGATTACGTAGATCACGCACCACGTTGCGTCCTACCAATGATATAAAGTAACGTGCCACGAAGCTAGCAATGCCACGTGCGGTAAAAATCACCAAAATAATCAGGGGTAACGCACGTAAGAATTCTTTATTGCGCTCAACGAAACCGATGTCCATAAGTGGCTTTTGAAAATGAGCGATATAAGCATCAACACCCGAGAAGGCAATACTACCAATGATACCCAAGGCAAAGGCCCACCAATAGGGCATCACATACTTTAGTAAGCGTAAATAAATTCGTTCTTCAGATGGCTTAAAAAGTTTCTTAAACAAATCGACTCCTCGATGCTTGGACTGGTTAGCTTGGACTGGCAATACTTTAGCATATCTAGTCACAATTAGAAATTGGGGTATAATGCACTTACTTTGGCAATTTTAGGAGTTCGTTCTTATGGCAACTGAAAACCGTGTTTCATCCGCTATTATTAAAAGTCTCGGGATCTTTCTTGGCTTAGTCGCTTTAGGTTATTTTATTCACACTACGCGCATCCCAGAAAACACGGTCAGTGTGAAAGGTTTGGCAACGCGTGAAGTCAAAGCTAATAATGCTGTGCTGGAAATTGATTATCGTGAAGTCGGGGCTAATTTAATCACGCTCAGTCAAAAAATTAATCACGATCAAGAACAAGTTTTGAGCTTCTTAAAAACGAAGGGCTTTCAAATTACTGAGATCCAACCGATTGCGGCCAAAGTCAATGATGCCTTTGCTAACAGCTATGGTAGTTCGAATAATAGCATTGAATTAGCGAAGCATCGTTACACCCTCACCGGTGGCGTACTGATCCATTCTGCGAATGTTGATTTAGTACAGCAAACGAACCAACAAACTAGCGCACTACTTACTGCTGGTGTACCGCTCAGTTTCGATACCACGCTCTACCCTAACCCCACTTACTTCTACAGCAGCTTAGACAGCATTCGGCCACAAATGCTCGCCGAAGCAACGCAAAGCGCTCGCTTAGTAGCGGAACAATTTGCCAAAGATTCCAACTCGCAAATCGGCAACATCCGCCGCGCCAGCCAAGGTCAATTTCAAATCATGAGTCGCGATTCCGATGAAGCCGGCAATTCTCAACAGCAACTTAGCTCAATCTATAAAAAGATCCGATTGGTCACGACGGTGGATTATTATTTGAAGAAGTAGAAAAAATCATACGCTGTTCTAGCAACTTCAGCGATAAGCTTTTCTGCAATATTTTGAGCTTTAGCTGTTTCAACGAATACAGACAAAGCTATAACCCCTTTATCGTCTGGTAAATAAATAATCCCAACATCATGTGCATAATTAGTATCTGTACCGGTTTCGTGAGAAACTTTAGTATTAGGCGGCAATATTCCCATAATTCTTTGTTGTCCTGTTTTACAGCGCCGCAATCGTACATTTTTTATTAGGTATGGGATAAATTCCATTCGATTCGGCTATATATTCAAATACCGAGCGATCGACTCTCAATAATATCAAGATGATTATCAATGCACGAAAACGTACCGTATTTTGTACGGTATTTTTTCCAGCTACTTTTGTCGGATTGCTTCGCGTAATCCGACCTACGAAAGAGAAATAGAAAAATATGTAGGCCTGCTTAAGCGAAGCAAGCAGGCAGCCTGAAGGGACAAATACCGCCCGTAATTAACTCTTAACCAGTAAATTTTTAAATTTAGCTTCCCATTTTTTCATAACACTTTCATGACTCACAAGCTCGCCTGCATCAGCTTCAGCTAATCCTGCTTGAATTTCGCGAAGTTGCCATTCTTGTATTTTGATATATTCGCTCGACATAAGTATACCCTCCTCAAAGATCTGTTAATTATTTTACACCAGTCTTAGCTGCTTGAGTCAATTTCCAAATATAAGGAAAGCCGATGAAGAAGCAGGTCAGGATATTGAATAGTAAAACCTCACCGTGCATATGGCCGCTGGCAATCCATTGGAAGGCATACGTCAGTGCGGGAATGTAGCCGCATAAAATCGAATATTTTTCGGGACCTAAAGTGACGATCGCCTTTTGCGAGAAGTAAATTGGTATGATTAGTGAAGTCACGGCAATTACCAGAATATAACTTAGGGCGTGAAGGTTAGTTAAAGCGGAAAAGGAATCCTTTGGCATCAGGATAAAGCCGATAAAAAATAACATCCAGTAGCGTACTGCCAACACTTGCGTGGGATTGGCTTGCGTTTTTTTTGAAAAATGAAATACATTTTTTTGATAAAGATAAAGCGCGACGCCGCCTGAAATACCATAAATCAGCAATGAAACGGATTCGTGCAGCGGCTTATCGCTCATGCGCTGAAAATAGAGAATGGTTAACATCGTCGCACAGATAAAAATGCCCAGTGAAGCAATAATAAGTGGCGTTTTTTGATCCGAGGTTTGCTCAAACAGCGTGACTAAAAAACCACACAACGATGCAGCACTAAAAAATAACAAGACAAAAACACCGGAGTTAATGCTCGCGCCCAAAAAGGTGCACAACCACATCACGGTAACCAGTGACATCACGATCAACCAGCTGGCTTTATGTTGCCATATGCTTTTATACATAAGGATTAGTTTATGAATATTCACCAGGTGAAAATATAACATTGCACCTGCTGTGCTAAACACTAGGGTGGTAATAGGAGAAAGGATATTGCTTGATTCATGAATGAACACCGCCGATGCCGCGGTACCACCTAAAATCAGGGTCGTCGTTAGAAAAAGACCTCTTACTACTAAGGAAGATAAAAGGAACGATAACGATGTCCTTAATGTT